>JAQGHH010000598.1 GCA_028288945.1 Phycisphaerales bacterium | reverse complement strand
GCAGCACCTCGCCCTCCGCGAACTACAACGCCTCCTTCGACTTCAACCACGACGGCCGCGTGAACTCCGGCGACTACCTCCAGTTCTCCAACCGCTTCGGGAAGGCGTTCGCCTACAGCGGGTGATCGATGCTGCTCCGAATACAGGGCGTGAACATTTTTTGAAGGGACACGATGAAGACACTTGCGATTGCTTTGCTGGGGCTGCTGCTTCTAACGCCGCCGGCATGGGGCGACGCGCCGCAGACGATTAGCGTCGGCGGGTTGGTGGTGACGGTGCCTTCCGATTGGGTGCAGAAGAGAAACGAGAACGGGCTGGTGTTGAAGCCGGAGGGGATTGTCCTTTGGGACCAATGCACCTTCACGTTGCTCGGCGGGGAGGCGTTTAGCGGATCGCTAAAGGATCGCCTGACCGAGGAGTGGAACGGCTTCGAAAAGCTGGGGCAGATTCCCGACGACGACAAGGGGAAGATCGACGGCGAAGGGAACGCGGTCGAACTTGCGAGCCGCTCGGGGACACTTCAACTCCAGAACGGGAGGACGCTCTGCGTCTGGCTGTTGATCGCAAAGGCCAATGACCGCATCGAGCGGATGGTGTTCGTCGCCACGCGCGCCGAGGAGTTTACGAAGTACGGGAAGGACGTCGTCGGCATGATCAACGGCCTGAAGTACGTGCCGCCCAAGCCGGCGGAGGCGCTGACGGGCGTTTGTTTTGGGATCGTATACATTCATGGAAACGTGCGGGCGGAGCCTTGGATCTTTTTGCCGGGGGGAGAGGCGTATCACGGGTTTCCATATGGGGGGCCGGCGCACATGGATGTGGAGGCGCTGCGGAAGACGAATAAAAAGAATTTCGGGCAGTACCGCACGGATGGCAAGGAAGTCGTGGTGACGATGCCCGGTGAAGAGCCGCCGACCCGGTTCGTGGAGTCGGACGGCGTGTGGGCGGCGACGGTGACCAGGCCGTTCGAGGATCGGCGGCAGACCAGCAGGTTTCACTGGGAGTATTGGACGGATCAGGTGGAGACGCAACTGCGGATTGCGAAGTTACCCGGCTGCGACGGGATGAAGTTTGCCGGGACGTACAAGATGGTCGAGAACGGCCGGCGGCATGCGCTCAGGACGGCGAAGCCCACGTCCACGATCACGTTTACGGCGGACGGGGAGTTCGTCGAGGACGGGGTGGTTTGCGAGATGGACCCGGGCGAGCCGCAAGTGGGAACCAACAAGCGCAAGCCGAGCCTCGCGCCGCCGGCGGGGGGGCGGGGGAAATACTCGATTGCGAAGAACACACTGGATTTCGTGTATGACGGCGGCGAGAAGGTGAGCCTGACGTTCCTGGCAGGGAAGTGGGATCTGGAGAAGGGGGTGCCGGACGGCTTTTACCTGGATGAATTGCCGCTGGTGAAGAAGTGAGGAGGGGGACCGAAACAGAGCAGACATTCGCCGCTGCTGTCGATGGTTTCGTAACCAGCTGCGGCGCGATCTTGAAGGTCGCCCCACTCTGGGTTTCTCAGCGGGTGGCATGGAGGATTTGCCGCAGAAGTACCGGGTCTGGAGCGGATTCCCTGCGCGTGATCGCGTGGACCGTCTCCACGATCGCGGCGTTCACCGGCGTCCGGACGCCAAGCTGCCGACCGAGGTCCACGATGTACCCGTTGATGAAATCGATCTCGGTCGTACGCCCGCGCTCGAAATCCTGGAGCATGGAGGCCTTCAGGTCGCCGTAGCCCTTCAGGATCTGGTCCAGCCAGACATCGTGCGCTTCGCCGGGGACGCTTCGCCCGCTCCAGGTCGGCGGCACCGGGTCGACAATCATCCGTTCCGGTCGAGCCCCGCTGGCCAGCGCCACCGACAGGGCCTCGTCGTACGTTCGTTGGAAGAGCTCGCGACCGTCGGGCGAAGCGATGTACTCGCGCATCGTCCGACCCGCAATCGCACCGATCGTGGTCACCGAGCAGTTCAGGAGCAGCTTTGACCAAATAGCCCCCCGAAGGTTCGGCGTCACCCTCGTCTCCACCGCGCCTCCGAGCCAGCGGCAGACGTGCTCGGTCCGCTCACTCTCGCCCCCGGCAAATTCTCCTATGAGCAGATAACCCGCGTTGCGCTGTTCATACACGCCCGGCGTTATCATCGTGGCCCCAAAGTTCGAGAGCCCGCCGAGCACACAGTCGTTCCCGAGGCGCTCCGCGAGCGTCTGCGGCACGCCGCCGTTCTGGATCGGCAGCAGCGTGCCGCCGCGTCTGAGCAGCGGGGATAATTTCGGCGCCACCTCGATCGCGTCGTGAGCCTTTGTGGCCAGGACGATCAGGTCGAACGTTTCGCCGGTGAGGTACTCGTCCACGGGGGCGACCTCCGGCGCCTCGACCGACACCGCACCTCCCGCGCCTGTCACCCGCAGGCCGGACGCCTTCAGTCTGGCCGCCGATTCGGTGTTCCGGGTCGCCAGCCAGACGGGAGATCCGGCCGCCAGGAGGCGGGCCGCGACCAGCCCGCCTAGCGCTCCAACACCGACAATCAAGGTCCTCACGAGATCACCTCCGCCGGGATTCGATGCTCATTAGGTTCACGCACTCCTCACCTTTGCCGTGGGAGCCCGTGACAAATCCTCGGCAAAGGCGCCCAGTGTCTGGATGGCCCGTTCGAGTTGTGCGTCGCCGGGAACGGAGCAGTTCAGACGGATGAAATTCCGGTAGTCCCCCTTCGTCGAGAAAAGCGGTCCCGGGGCGATGCTGATCTTCGCATCGGCCGCACGGTCGAAAAGCTCCATCGAGTCCGTTCCGGACGGCAGCTCAACCCACAATACGTGGCCACCCGCCGGGCGTGTCGCACGGGTGCCGGGAGGAAAATTCCGCTGAACGGCTTGTGACAACTGATGAACCTGATCGCGATAGATCCGCCGCATTTTCCGCAACTGATGTGCATAACCTCCCGCGGCCAGGTACTCGGCGATCGTGAGTTGGGGCAAAGTCGCCGTCGCGATCGTATTGCAGAACTTGAGCCGCTTGACCTTTTCCAGATAGCGGCCCGGCGCACACCAACCGACGCGGGCTCCCGGAGCCAAGGTTTTGGAGAACGAAGAACAGAGCATGACCCGTCCATGCGCGTCGAACGCCTTACAGACGGACGGCCTTTGATCCCCGTATGCCAGGTCGCCGTAGGTGTCGTCTTCGATGAGGGGAACGTCATGGCGGGCAAGCAGGTGAACCAGTTTGCGCTTCCTGTCCTCGGGCATGACAAAGCCCAGGGGATTATGACAATTGGTGACGAACAGGCAGGCTGCAACCTTCCGCGTGGAGAGCGTGCGTTCCAGAACCTCCAAGTCCACGCCGACCCGCGGGCTGGTCGGGACTTCTATCGCCCTCATGCCGAGCATCTCGATGGCCTGCAATATCCCGTAATAAGTCGGAGAATCGACAACAACCACACCGCCCGGCTCAACGGCTGCGCGAAGACATAAGCCGATGGCTTCCTGGCAGCCGGAGGTCGTCACGATATCGTCCGGCGAAAGTCCGCAACCGGCCGCGATGTAGTGCTTCGCCACCTGGACGCGCAATTCCCGGCATCCGGGCGGCACGTCGTAGTAGTTGAAACCGCGGCTGGTTCGCCGCGAGATCGCGGCCGAAAGGCGGTTAAGCTGTTGCGTGGGAAGACACGCCGCGTTGGGTATGGCATGGCCGAGGGGAACGACATCCTCGGCGGCCGACATCTCGCTCATGCGCATCACCAGATCACCGACCGTCGGCGACGCCGCCCGCGGCCCCGGTGTCGATGAACGCGGTTCCGGGAGGGGCTGGCGCGTCGGGCAGACGTAGAAGCCCGATTGAGGACGCGCCCTGATCCTGCCTTGATCTTCCAACAACCTGTACGCATGAAGCACGGTTCCCGGCGCGACCTTGAACTGCTCGCTGAGCCTTCGAACGGACGGGATGCGCTCGCCGACAGCCAGCGTTCCGGCGTCAATCAGGGTGGCAAGGCGTTCGGCAAGCGCGACGTACAGCTTGTCATCCAAACCCTTCGAACGTGCAGGTTGCGGCTTTTCTCGAGTAGAGCGCATGGAACAGTGCCTCGGCTTTTCAACTGTAACAGTTTTCCATAGAGACAACTGTGATATATCAGATCATTACAAACTGGATCTGTTTTATTCAGGGGGAAAATAGGAATATCGTCTCGTGACGATCGCAGGACACGCATCGCGCTTGCTCGAGCGAATAGGGTTGCTGAAATCGGCAAAGCACGCGCCTCCCGAGACGACCTACCCGCTGGCACGGGAGCAGGTGTGGTCCGCTGTTTTCAGGCGAGAAGAAATATTGACGTGCAAACAGGGTGTCGTCTGGCTGACACAGACCGGCGATATTCGCGACCACGTCCTGGCGGCCGGCGAGACTTTTCAGCCCACCCGGCGCGGACGGATCGCGGTGACGGCTTTGGAGGATTCCCTGATCGTTCAGCGGCGTGTTAGATAGCAAGAGCACACCAGCACGGGGAGGTGAGCAGGCTGATGGAACCGTAGAATGTATTGATCGGTACGCGGAGGCAGCCATGAATGCCATCAAGGAGAGAGTCTCTGACTTCTGCCGAAAATATCGCCTCGGCATGCCGATTCTGCTTGCGCCAATGGCCGGCGCCTGCCCGCCGTCCCTGTCGATAGCCGTTATGAACGCCGGTGGATTGGGTGCATGCGGAGCGCTGCTGATGAATCCCGACGAGATCGCGGCATGGGCGCACGAGGTGCGTTCACACGCGAGCGGTCCGTTTCAAATCAACCTTTGGATTCCTGACCCACCACCCCAGCGCGACTTCGAGCAGGAATCACGCGTGCGCGAGTTCTTATCTCATTGGGGGCCGCCGGTGCCGCCGGAGACGGGAGATGCCACGCCGCCGGATTTTGCCGCCCAGTGCGACGCGCTGCTTGCGGTGAAACCGCCGATCGTTTCGTCGATCATGGGGCTGTATCCCCGTGGCATGGTGGAGAGGCTCAGCAAAGAGGGGATTTCGTGGTTTGCTAATGTTTCCACGGTCGCCGAAGCTCGGGCGGCGGAGGCCGCAGGGGCCGAGGTCATCGTCGCTCAAGGAGCGGAAGCAGGAGGGCACCGCGGGTGTTTTGATGCCGCGGAGGCAGAGCGACGGCAAGTCGGCCTGTTTGCCCTTCTCCCCGCGGTGGTGGATGCCGTCAAGATCCCGGTCGTGGCGACCGGCGGCATCTGCGACTCCCGGGGCGTGGCGGCGGCGCTCATTCTCGGCGCCAGCGCCGTACAGATTGGTACAGGATTCCTGAGGTGCCCGGAGGCGGCTATTCATCCGGCATGGGCCGACGCACTGGCGAAGACAGCTCCCGAGGACACAATCGTCAGTCGAGCCTTCAGCGGTCGCGCGGGTCGAAGCATCGCAACCTCATATGTTCGGGCAGCCATCGCTGACGATGCGCCAAGATCCGCGCCCTATCCGATTCAACGCGGCCTGACCGCGCCGATGCGATCGGCGGCGCTAAAGGCGGGCGACGTGCAACGAATGCAGGCCTGGGCGGGCCAATCCGCCGGCCTTGCCAAAGCGAAGCCCGCGGCTGATGTCGTTCGA
>JAQGHH010000589.1 GCA_028288945.1 Phycisphaerales bacterium | reverse complement strand
ACCGCGACGCATTCCGGGTGCTCGCGGAAATGCTCGAGTTGGGCGGCGAAGCGGTCGGGGATCGCGATGTCGTCGGCGTCCATCCGCGCGACGAATTCGCCGCGGGCGATTTTCAGGCCGGCATTGAGCGCGCTGGTCACGCCGCCGTTGGTCTTGCTGACGATCCGGACGCGCGGGTCGCGCTCTGCGTATTCGCTCAGGACTGTCGGAGAATCGTCGGTGGAGCCGTCGTTGACGCAGAGGAACTCGAAGTCTTCAAAGCTCTGGCCGAGGATACTGTCGATTGCTTCGTGCAGGTGCTTGCCGGCGTTGTACACGGGCATGAGGACGGAGATGGTGGGCGTATTGCTCCCTCTCCCTTCCAGGGAGAGGGCTGGGGTGAGGGTAGTGCGCTGGGCGTCGGCGGGCGTTTTGGTGACAGCGTCCATCGTCATACATGCCGGTAGAGCGTGCGTACTCTCGCCCACCGTCCTTCCAACGCCATCTGCGAAATGGTGGGCGAGTACGCCCACCCTACATTGGAAAACACGTCTTCACTAAGCCCGAACGCTCCACCCTCATCCTGCCCTCTCCCTGATAGAGAGAGGGTGAATCACCAGCCGCGCAATGCGCAGTACATCAGCTTCCAGGAGACGGCGGAGAACGGGGCCTGGCGGAAGCCGGCCCACGCGTACTTGCGGGCGGCGATAAGGTGGCGGGATTTCAGGCTCATCCATGCCCAGTGCCGGCACCGCGCCAGTAGATTCATTTCGTGCGGCAGGCGGGAGGGCGTGACCAGCGACTGTTTCACCGGCAAGCCCCGGCGGACGTGCGCATCCCGCAGGATCTGCTCCAACACGCCCTCCGACTTGGAGACCTGCGTGAACGTGATGCTGTTCACGTGCCGGCGGTAATGCAGCGTGACGTCCGGAAGGTTGCCCAGGCGCCCGTGCTCGGCAAGACGAAGGAACAGGTCATGGTCTTCGTGCAGAGAAAACTGCCCGCGATATCCGCCGACGGCCATCACCGCGTCCCGGCGGTACATGCTCGCCGACTGCACGATCGGCCATCCGCCCGCCATCAAATCGATGTCGATTTGCTTGGGGTCGAACTGGATTTCGGGCATCAGGTACAACGGCAAACCGCTCTCGTCGATCTGCAGCACGCGCCCTCCCACCGCGACGCAATCGGGGTTGGAGCGGAGGAATGCGACTTGTTTTTCCAGGCGGTCGGGCGGGGAGACGTCGTCGCTGTCGAGCCGGGCGATGAATTCGCCGCGGGCCATCAGCGCCGCTTCGTTGGCCGATGCCGAGACGCCCCGATTCGCGGTTGTGACGATCCGAATGCGCGCGTCCTTTTTGTCCAGCTCTTCCAGAATGGCGTGGGTGCCGTCGGTCGAGCCGTCGTCGATGATGATCAGCTCGAAGTCCTGGAAGGTCTGGTTGAGCACGCTTTCGACCGCCTCGCGGATGTATCGCTCGACGTTGTAGGCGGGCATGCAGACGGAGACGGTCGGGTGTTTGGGGGGGGCCGCGGGCATCAGTACCCCCTCAGTGCGCAGTACGCCGCGCGCCAGGCCGACGGTCGAAGGGGAGAGGCCTTCAGCGCGGACACCGCATGCCGCCGGGCCCCCGTCACGTTCTTGTCCTTCAGGGCGCACCAGACCCAGTGCGTGTACTTCTCGCCCAACGGCTCGACCCAGGGGGTTGAAAAGATCATCCCCTCCGGGGGCTGCTTGCCGCGGCGTTCGTACGCCTCCCGCAGCATGTGGGGCTTGTTGGCCAGTTGAATCTTGTTCTTGCTCCAGTTCGTGCTGCCGGGGTGGTGGCGGTACTTGACCAGCACGTCCGGCAGGTTCGCCAGGCGCCCGACTTCCGCCATCCGCAAGAACAGATCGAGATCTTCCGACCATGGGTATTTGTTCCGATAACCGCCGACCTTCACCGCCACGCTCTTTCGGAGCATGGCGACCGGCTGGGGCATCGCCCAACCGACCCCCTTAAGTAGATCGGCTTCGATCTCCTCGTGCGTGAGCTTGTGATCACTTATACGCACGGGCGAGCCGTAAGGCTCGATAACCATCATCCGCGACCCTACCGCCACGACTTGCGGGTGGGTGGCCAGATATTCTACCTGTTTTTCCAGCCGCTGGGGCAGGTACAGGTCGTCGGAATCGGCCCGGGCGATCAATTCGCTCCGGGCGGCTTCGATCCCCGCGTTGGCCGCGTCCACAATCCCGCCGTGAGCGATACGTAACGGACGGACGCGCGGGTCTTTTTTCTTGTACTCCTCGAGGATCCGCGGGGTGGCGTCCTCGGAGCCGTCATCGACCACGATCAGCTCAAAGTCGCGCAGCGTCTGGGCCAGCAGGGTGTCGAGCGTCTGCGCGAGGTAGCGCTGCGCGTTGTACGCGCCGATGACGATCGAGACTGTCGGGGCGCCGTCGGGCATCTTCATTCTTTGCCGGCCGCTCTCTCAATACCCGCGTAGGGCACAATACATCAACCGCCAGGATTCGATCGACGTCCTGCATCGGCGAAAAGCCTCGCGAGCGTGCTCGCGGGCGGCAGAGACGTTTCCTTCGCGGATCGCCCGCCAGCCCGATAGCCGGTGCTGCTCCGATTCCCACTTCCGCCGGCGGTCGATCGTGCTCTGCTGCTCTCGCGGCGTCAGGTGTTTCCAGTATTCCGCCCGCAGGGCCTTAAATTCCACTTTGAACTTCTCGTACTGCGAAACGGTCTTGCTCGCGTCGTGCAGGCGGTAACCGCCCATGCACCGGCGGAGTAAGTGATGTTTCCCACCGCCCTCAAAAACGATTCGCATCCAGAACTCGTAATCGAAGGCGAAATGCATGTCCTCGCGGAAGCCTCCAAGCTCCCGCGTGTAACGGGCCGCCCAAAACGTACCCTGCTGGCAGATCGGGTTACAGTGGAACCAGTCAGTCCGCCGGTCAAACGGCTCCGGAAGCTGCGGCCACCGTCCGCCATCGGGCTCCATAAACATCGCCCATCCGCCGACCCATTCGTGGCCTTGTCGAAAGGCCTCCGCGGCGGCCATAAGCGATCCGGGCTCCAGCGTATCGTCGCTATTGATATAGGTGAAGAGCTGGCCGGTCGCGCGACGGAACCCCTTGTTCAGCGCTTCGGTCTGGCCCTTGTCCTTTTCGCTGACCCACCACGCGAGCTGGCCGGCGTATCGGTTGATGATATCGACGCTCTGATCCTTGCTGCCGCCGTCGCAAATGATGTATTCGAGATTGGGGTAGCCTTGGCCGAGAACGGATTGAATCGTCTGTTCCAGGTACGGACCCTGGTTGTAACTGGGCGTGACGACGGTAATACGGGGCAGGTCCACGGCGATCGACTCCAAAGCGACGAGCGAGCTTGAAAGCGCGGAACGGGCGCTCGCTTCCAAATATCGGCCCAAGGCACGAACCGCTCAAGGCTATTGTGTCATGCGTTTCGCACCAAGGCGAGCAGTGATTTTGGGGAAGTTCGGCCAATTTCTCCGCATGCCGCCCTCCGGTGATTTGGCATAATCCTTGCGATGAACTGAGCTTATGCGGAAATGGCCCCCGGCCGGACGGCCGTGGGGGCGGGGCCGTGCTGGGGGTTCAGCAAAGACTGCATGGCGTCCAGCGTATCTTTCGCGGCCCGGCGCCAGTTGTAGAAATCGACCACCAGCTTCCGCCCGGCAGCGCCCTGCCGGCGAACGCGGTCCCGGTCTGCGGCCAAGCTGCGTAACGCGGCGGCAAGTCCGCGGGGATCATCCGTCGGCAACAGCAAGTCCGTCTGCCCCAGTTTTTCAAATACCTCGCGCACCTGCGGCTGATCCGTACTCACCAGCGCCAACCCACACGCCATGTAATCAAAAAGCTTCAACGGGCAACTGTAATCGGCCGCTCCGGCGCGGTAGACGTTCAGCCCAACGTCCATCGCCGTCAGCCAGTTGGGTAATTTTTCGTACTGCTCCGCCCCATGGTAATGCACATTGGGCGGCAGATCGCGCAGACCCTGCATGCCCTTGCCCAAAATATGGAAGTCGGCCACCGGGCTGCCATTATCCCATAGCAGCCATGCGGCATCCCGCAGCAGATCGAAGTTGTGCCACTTCACCTCCGCCGACCCCATCCACACCACGTTCAGCCGGTCCGGATGCCGCAGCACCCGTTTCACCGGCACGGCATCGGGAGTGAAAAGATCGGGGTCGGATCCATTCTGCACCGTCATCACGTTGCGCAGACCGAGCTTTTCCCGGACGTAATCAGTGATGGCCTGCGAAACGCACACGACCAGATCACACCCCGCGCCGTAATGGCGCAACGCCGCGATGTGCTCCTGCACTTTCGCTTCGGGCTCGCCCACAACCCGCGCATACTCCGGCACGCTGTTAAATTCCCACACGACCGGCGGAGAGCCGATCAGCGACCGCCGCGGCCCCAGCACCCATTTCACATCCCTCGGCGTTCGATATTCGACCCGATAATAAAGGACGTCCACGCTCCGCAGCGCCATCAGCCTGGCCAGACGCCCCTTGGGCGCGGGGTGAACTTTGGGATCGGGATGGCTTCCGCCGTGCATGAGCAACAGCTCATTGCCCATGGCGGCGGCGTGAGTAAGAAACTGCTTGATGTGCGCGTACCCGCCGATCGGGCTGTCGTGGAGATATTGGACGCTGGCGAAATAACCGATGCGCATGGTGGTGGGCTTTACTGGATAAATCGGTGATTGTGGCCCGTGAGGTGAGAAGCTACCATTCGCCGCGTGGGTCCGCCATGGCCGTTTCCACGCCGTTTGGTGAAGAGATCGGGATGTCCTGACGATCTTCCTTACAGCAAATGTCTGGCGCGGGGGCGTTTTTCCCATTGGTGATTTTGCATGCAGGCGACGTTGATGATAGAGGAAAGTCAAGTAGTAGACGCCGAACCTTTGCCCGGGCCCATTTCCGCGGCGCAAGCGCCCGCGGCCGTCGGCCCGGGCAATGTGCCGGCGGATCTCGTCGAGCGCCTGCGTTGCCCGATTACTGATTCCTCTGTCCGCTGGATGAGCGACAAGGAACTTGAGCTGCTAAACGCCGCCGTGCAACGGGCCGACGCCACGCACCTTGATGGAAGCCCCGTAGACGGCCGCGTTACCGCCGCATTGGTCAACGCGGCTCACTCCCTCGCCTACCGCGTCGAAGACGGCATCCTCATGATGCTGCCCAACAGCGCCGTCGCCCTAACCCGCGACGCCTTCGTCCGCCACGGCACCGCCCACCGCGCCGAAAAGCGCGCCGTCCAAAGCTTCTACGACCAGATCGGCTGGAAGCGCGACGAAAAGGGCGATTTTGAAGACGCAGTCATTTGGGAAGACCTGCGCCCCGTCTCCGCCAATTACATCCGCAAGTGCCACCTGCGCGTCAACCGCTATCTTCATCCCAAGGGCGATTACCTGCTGGACGTGGCCTCCGGCCCCGTGCAGTACCCGGAATATCTGACCTATTCGCAAGGCTACAAGCGCCGCATCTGCATGGACATCTCCGTGCAGGCCCTGCGCGAAGCCCGCCGCAAGGTCGGCGA
>JAQGHH010000573.1 GCA_028288945.1 Phycisphaerales bacterium | reverse complement strand
CGTAGCTGGTGCGATAGGCGAGGCGGCCGAGCATCGGGATGACCGCCTTGGGAATGTTCGGCAAATTCGCCTCCTGCACCGCCTCCTTACCGATTTTGAGCAACTCTTCTTCCATCTCCTTGGAGACGGTGGCGACGACTTCTTCGATGCGCGCCGGATGGATGCGCCCGTCCGCCACGAGCCGCTCCAGAGACATGCGCGCGACTTCTCGCCGCACCGGATCGAAGCAGCTCACCACGACTACGCCGGGCGTGTCGTCGATGATCACGTCCACGCCAGTCGTCTTCTCGAACGACCGGATGTTCCGCCCTTCGCGGCCGATCACGCGCCCCTTCATGTCGTCGCTGGGAATCGTCACCGTGCTCACAGTATGGTCGCTGGTCTGCTCCGCGGCGTAGCGCTGGATCGCCTGCAGGATGATCTGCCGGCTCTTTTCCTTCGCCTCCTCCTGGGCCTGCTCGGTGATCGACTGGATCATCGCCCCGGCGTCCTGGCGGCATTCGTCTTCGATCCGGCGGAGCAGCACTTCCTTGGCCTGCTCGGCGGACATGCCGGCAATCTGAAGCAGCCGCTCGCGCTGCTCCTTCAAAACGCCCGTCAGCTCGTCGTCCTTGATCGATACCTGTCTTTCCTTATGCGTCAGCTTGCTCTCGCGATCCTCCAGGTGCTTTTCCTTGATGGAGAGCGTGTCGAGCTTGCGGTCGAGCATGTCCTCGCGCTTGGTGAGCCGCTGGTCGTGCGCCTTAAGCTCGTTGCGGGCGGCTTCGTTCTCACGCTCGAACTGCTCGCGAAACTTAAGCTGCTGCTGGCGGGCGGAAAGCTCGATCTCCTTGGCCTTGTTCTGCGCTTCCTTGGCGGCGTTGTCCTTGATCTGCTGGGCTTCGATGCGGGCGGCGGCGAGGGTGCCGGTGGCGGAGTTACGGATGTAAAAAATCGTGGCGGCTACGCCCCCGGCTAGACCGACCAGGAGTCCGATGATGCCGAAAAGTGTTGGAGTCATAGGGTGTTCCCCTTCCTTCCCCGGCCGCTTGCGCGTGCGCGAGGTTTATCATGGGTTTAAGGGCGAACGGTTCTCGGGCCCGAAAAACAAGCCCGGCCGTACGCGTTATCAAGCGGAGAAGAAAAGGGGGAAGGCCGATTTGAGGCGACTCCGTGCGGAGGACCGGAAGGCCACCCGACGGAATCGCAGTGCGCAGGCAAAATCAGCAGGGCGAGGGTTCGCCCGGCTCAGTCTTGCGCCGTCGCACGGGGAAGGTGGATGGAGCGTAGCGCTCCTCAAGCGAAGCGATCCGCTCCGCAGGCGGAGCCCTTGTTGGCAGCAGACCCATCCCTTCGACGGGCTGCCGCGATTGTGCGGGGGAAGGTGAAACGCGAACCCGCTCGCACGCCCGAACCGTCGTCACATCAAGTGACGAAAGCCGGCGCGCCAGCGCCATCCCCAGCGGCAGCCACAGCACCAGTGTCAGCATCAAAGCTGCCGACAGGAGGATGGTGATTGCCACTTGCACAGCTAAGGACTCCGGGAAAACCACGTTCGTCTCGAAACCCCGGCAGGGATGACTAAAGCCACCCGTCGCCGGAGGTTGCGTCAAATGGGCCTGTCTAGGAGCCCGCTCTCCGCTAGCAACGGGCACCCAAGTCTGCCGCACAATCCCATGCCTACCGGGCACAGCGATTTGCGACAGGTCTTACAGTGCCCTTATTCTATCCTTGATCCAATCCTTTACAAGCGTGCAAATTGGCAGAGGCTGCCCAAGATATGCGCAGGAGGCGACGGGAAGTTCAGAGCCGGGGCGTGTCGTCCCGGCTCTGAAGGATCTACTCTACGGGGGTCTAGTACCCGTAACGCCGCTCGGTGTACGTCGTTGAACTGCCGTCAGGGTTGTAATAGGTGCGCGTTTCGTAATAGGCCCGCGGCGGGGGAGGCGGATACGCGTACTCGCGGTGGTAGTACGGCCGCTCGTTATAGGAATAGTAGCGGTCGTCCTCATAGCGCCGCCGCTCTGCTTCCTGCCGATCGACTTCACTGCCGATAAGCCCGCCCGCTATCGCGCCGACGGCACCGCCGACGAGTGCGCCCCCGGCGGTATTGCCATGGGAGTTATGTCCAATGACCGCGCCCAAGCCGGCCCCGCTGGCCCCGCCGATAAGGGCTCCGTTCCCGGCCGCCGAATTGCAGCCTGCGGCGACGCCTAATCCGATCAATCCCAGAGTAGCCGCTTTGACCCAGTTTGGTGATTTCATCGCTATACATCCTCTCGGCCCGGCGAGACGCCGGGTTAAGCAATCAGACACCAGGAACAGGGCAAAGTTGGAGCCGAGGACCCCCTTTCGCGTTGAATTACACGAACAAAACCCGGCCGGCGACTCCGCACCGAACAAGCAGCGCCGGCAAGACCGCCCTCATCGCAATCCGTCTCAGTGCGATTCCGCCCCACCAAACCCAATTGGGTAAACTGGGGGAAATGCGGCCCATTGTTATGCTTAGGCCCTTTTAATTTTAATATTTTGTACTTGTAATGTTTCCCGCGATAGATGAGACTGTATGCGTTGTGTCAAGGGTGTGGGCGGACTTTCACGATCCAGCCATTTCATTGTCGCTTCTACGTCTTTGGACGGGAGTAGAGCATGTGCGTCAAATCGTATGTCGTACGGGGTAAAGTTCTCCGCAGCGCGATCACATTCGCGGCTGCGCTCGCGGGCCTTGTGGTCGCGAGTTCCGCGCGGGCCACTTCCGCAATTCTGACCATCACGCAAACCGGAGCTTCTCCGATCACCGTGCTGGATAACGGCCCCGGGGATTCCTCCCCGGCCCCCGGCAACATCACCTGGCAGCAAGCTGGCGTCGGCGGATTCAACCTCTCGTTCGTCAACGCCGTCAGCAACAGCCCGGGTGACGGCATCCACGGCCAGATTTCCCAATCCGAGTTCGACATCCGTAACACTAGCGCCGGTCCGTTCACCCTGACGATCACCCTCACCGATACCGGCTTCACGAATCCGGCCGCCGATCGCGTGTTGTCCAGCGATTTCACGGCAACCCTACAGGGATTGGGCGCCAATGATTCGGTCTCGCTGCAAAGCAGCGCCAATTCCACCTTGACGCCGCTTCAGACGCTGACCGTCGGCGGAACCGATCATCAAACCGTCCCCTTCTCCGATATCGGAACCTATTCGCTCAAGAGCGTGACGACCGTAACGCTTTCCCCAGGCGCCACGGCCATCCTCGCCGCGAGCACCACCGTTACCCCCGAACCGGCATCGCTTGCCCTGGTAGGTTTGGGTGGCCTCGGCCTCCTTCGCCGCCGCCGGGCCTGAATTCAAAAGATCATCACGTAAAACAAGAAGCCCCCGTCCCAGAAGGACGGGGGCTTTTTCGTGCGCATCTATGAGTGTGAACGGGTGGGTTTGTTCCGGCTCGGGCGGGCAGGTTCCTCAGCCCGTAATCTCTCAAACCTTAAACTGTTGAACCCTTGAACCTTTGAACCCTCCCGTCTCACGCGGCGATCATCCCATGCGGGTCGATCACGAATTTCTTCGCCGCTCCCTTGTCAAAATCCTTGTAGCCTTTCGGGGCGTCCTCGAGGCTGATCGTCGTGACGTTGACGGCTTTGGCGATCTGGATTTTGTCGTGCAGGATGCACTGCATGAGCTGGCGGTTGTACCGGAGGACGGGGCACTGGCCGGTGGTGAAGTTGTGGCTCTTGGCCCAGCCCAGGCCGATGCGGATACCGAGCATGCCGATCTTGGCGTTGGCGTCGACGCCGCCCGGGTCGCCGGTGACGTAGAGGCCGGGGATGCCCAGCGCGCCGCCGGCCCGGGTGACTTCCATGATGGAGTTGAGGACGGTGGCGGGCCGTTCCACCTTGGCGTCGTGGCCGTGGCCGCGGGCCTCGAAGCCGACGCAATCGACCGAGCAGTCCACTTCCGGCACACCGACTATTTGCTCGATCTGCTGGGCGAGGGTGGCGTCCTTCGTAAGATCGATGGGTTCGCAGCCGAAGCTCCTGGCCTGCTTGAGGCGTTGGGGAATCATGTCCCCCACCATCACCACCGCCGCCCCAAGAAGATGGCACGACGCCGCGCAGGCCAGGCCGACCGGCCCCGCCCCGGC
>JAQGHH010000529.1 GCA_028288945.1 Phycisphaerales bacterium | reverse complement strand
CGCCGCGCGGGCGGGTAGGATGCCGGGTATGAAATCACGCCTATTCGCCGCTCGACTTGGGATCTCGTTGCTCGTGCCGGTCGCGCTTATGGCCTGCAAGAAGGAGCCGGCGGCGACGCCGACGGCCACCACGCCGCCGGCCAAGACGGAATCCTCGACCGATCAAGCCGCGACGATTGAGGCCGCGGAGGACGGGGCGCTCACACTGAAAATGTCGAACGCCGCGGCTGAGATGGCTCCGCTGAAGGAGGAAGGAATCGCACTGACGCTCGACGGAAAGAAGGCGGCGTTCGGCGACCTGAAGCCCGGGTGGACGGTCCTGGTTCACATGGACAAGGCGGGGGACAAGGTCGCGTCGATCGAAGCGTTCACGCCGGAATTCGCGCGCGAGCGGTTGAAGCGTTAAGCGTCAATTTTATCGGTCGCATTCTTGCCTTCAGCGTCGAGGAACGCTCGTACCGCATCCACGGTCGTCGCCCACTCGCTGATCTGCCGACCCTCATCGTCCTCGGAGCAATAGTGCGGGACGCGAGTAATAAAACCGTTCGGGGAAAGCTCTCCATCCCATCCTGGCACGATCAAATTTTGATGTATAAGAACATCATCACCGAAGCGATAGAGCAACCAGGCCATATTTGGAGCAGTCAGCAATCCGACCGCGGCAGCACCTGAAACCAGCATCTGAAGCTCGTGCATCCACCGCTCAGCGACATGTTCAACGCCGCCCGTAACCGGACAAACTGCGAAACGCTCGACAAAGTCTTCGATGCAAATCTCGCCAAGGCGTTCACCGTCCGGCCCGCAAATCGATGAGGAAAGCAATCGAATAGAAAAGGCCATATTTCCCGTCCAAGACTTGTGAGGCGGTGTCGCGACCTAAGGGCATCCCTTGGCGTTTCCTACCTCTGCGCCTCGGCGTCTCTGCGTTCGATTCTTACTGCTTCCCAAAAGCCTCCGCCGCTTTCATGAAGGTGGGGTAAATTTTTCCGCCGTCGTGGTTGGGGTAGCCGGCGCTTTGGACCATGAAGACCATGACCAGGCCGCGGCCGGGGTCTACCCAGAGGTTGGTGGCGTACGCGCCGCCGTGGCCGCAGGGGGACATAGGTTCGGAATCGTGGAAGTTTCGCGTGGTGGACCAGCCGAAGCCGTAGCCGTTTTCGCTCTTGCCGTCGTTTTGCAGGTTGCCGGTTTGGGTGGAGGTCATCTGGCGGAGGGAGGCTTCGGAGAGGTATTTCTTCCCCTCGAAGGTTCCGCCTGCGAGGATCATCCGGCCGAACGTCGCCACGTCCCCGGCGGTGGAGAACAATTCTCCCGCGGGACAAGGATAATGGTCGCGGCTCGTCAGCGGGTAGCTGAGCTGCGTGACGGGCGTTTCCTCCAGCCCGTCCTTCGCGGCGTTGGGCTTGTACGATTTCGCCAGGCGCTTCGACTGCTCTTCGCTCAGCCAGAACGTGGTGTCCTTCATGCCCAGCGGGTCGAACAGCCGCTTCTGCATGAACTGCTCGTAGGGCATTCCACTGACGACTTCGACGATCCGTCCGGCGGTGTTGATGCCGGCGTTGGAGTATTCGTATTTGCTGTCGGGCTGGAATTTTAATGGCGACAGCGCGTAGCTCATCACCGCCTGCCGCAACGGCAGCGTGTCGATCTGGTGCTCGACCCGCGACATGAACGGCAGGCCGCTGGTGTGGGAGAGGATGTTTTTCACGGTAATCGGGTGCACGGGTTTTTTCAGGAGCACGTGCTCGCCGTCCTGCTCGACGGCGAGCATCTGGCCGCGGAATTCCGGCAGGTATTTCTCCACCGGGTCGTCCACGTTCACCTTCCCCTCGTCGACGAGCATCATCAGTGCCGTGGCGGTCATCGGCTTGGACATCGAGGCGATCCAGAACAGGTCGTCCGCCCGCATGGGCGTCCTGGCCGCGACGTCGGAGTAGCCGACGGATTCGAGGCTCAGCACTTTGTCCTTCGACGCGACCAGCGTCACCGCGCCGGCGAGCGTGTGGGCATCCACAAACGGCTGAAGCCCCGCGGCCACGCCTGCGGGCGCCGGCGATTCGGCACGCACCGCTGTGCCGACGAACCCGATTCCCGCGACAAGAGCTACAAAAAGTGCGTTGGTTGAAAATGTCATCGCTGGCCCTCTATTCGCGTTTTCCGGAGATCGTGAGCGTCTCGTTTTCGTTGACGGTCTTGGACTTGTTGACGCCGTCGAAGGTGTAATCGACGCGGAGTTTTTTCACGACGTTTCCGGCGGGGTCGCCGAAATTATCGTTGTTGGCCGCGACGGACAGCTTGTTCGACCGGACCATGTCGGCGACCTGCTCGGTGACGTCCGCGGACTGATCCTTGGAGGCGAGATTGCCGTAGACGGCCTTGCGGATGAACAGGCGGGTGGAGATGTCGAGGGTCTCGCCTTCTTCGACGGTCTTGGTGCGGTAGATACCGTCGACGGTGTAGGAGACCTTCAGCTTTTTCGCGCCGGTTCCCCCGTTGCCGAGGGTCGCTTTGTTGGCTTCGACGGTGAGACTGTTGTCCTTGACCATCGCCGCGATTTTTGTGGTGACGTCGGCGGTTTTGCCGTTGGCGAGGTCGCCGTATTCGGCTTTGACGATGACGAGCTTGGCCGCCGAAGAATCGACGGGGCGGGTCTGGGCGTGGGCCAGCGCGGCCCAAGTGCAAAGGATGGTTGCGAGCAAAATGGGCGTTGACGATCGAGCGAAATGCGACATGACTCCTCCCGTGGTGAGTGCGTTTGCGACGAGCATATCACACGCCGGGGTTTGATGGAAAAGCGGGAGGGATGTGGCACACCCGCCCCGGCTGTGATCCGCCAAAGGCGGAAGCAGACGACACGGCCGGGGCGGCTGTGCCACATATACGCCCATCGGGGGTTCAATCGTTGGTTCCACCGTTGTCCAACGGCTCGCGCCGTGGGCTAAGGTCTTTCGCCACTCCGGGGCTGGGGATGGATGTCCGGCGGCAACACGCCGACTCCCGGCAGTGCTTCGCCGGCGGGTCCGTTTGCGGAAGACTCCCACGCCGCGACCCACTTGTCCCAGGAGATTGAGGCCCAGCGCAACAACACCTGTGCGGATCGCGGTCGTGCGCCGTCGTCTGCTGTTTCGTCGAGGAGGCTGATGGTGATCGGCTTATCGAAACTTCGTCCCGGCCATACGCGTAGCTGCTCGCGTGTGAGATCGAACGCGACGGGCTGCGGCGCGAATAGGCCTTCGATCTGTTCCTGCACGACGTCCACACCGGCGATCTTGTAAAGCCCGAGGAGTGCCGCGGAAAGAAGCCGGGCTTGTTCCGTGGATGTGTTGCCGATCCATCCCGCCCGTTCGATCCCCGACAGGATCCACCCGGACCGCTGCTCGAAAAAGATTTTTGCGGGCTCGGGGCCGAACGCTGGGCATGCGATTTCGATGGAGATACTCGTCGGACCGAGCACGATATGGCCCGCCGCCAACGGCGTGTCGTGCCACGCGGGATGCCCGTTGAGCAGGGCGATGAATTCGCGGTCGATGAAGTGGGCGACGGCTTCGCGGACGTGGTCGGCGGCTTCGAGCTGTTTGTGCAGGGCGGCCCGCGCGCGGGCCGCGGGGTGACCGGTGTCGGTTAGATCGCGCTGGGCGTTGCGGAGCCTGGCGAAGATTTTGGGGACGGTGCCGGAATGGAAGCCGGGGCGGAGCAGTCGGGCCATCGTTTCGCCGTGGCTGCCGATCTGCACGGGCTTGAGCACGGGGGCGCGGTTGGCGCGGTAGAGCTTCCAGTTCGACCGCAGTTCCCAGGCGAGGAAGCCGAAGATGCCGGGGATGGTTGTGACGATCAGCCCGGCCAAAGTTCGGGCCCGCCCGGTGTGCATGCCGAGCGTTTCCAGGGCCGACGCGAAGAGCCCGACCGTCGGCAGCACGATCTTGTGCGACACGGTCACCACGGGGAAATGCTTGATCGGGTTGATCTGCGGCTCGACCAGCAGATTGACCACGAAGCGCGTCACGTACGCGGCGTAGAACCAGACCACGCCCAGCGCCGCCTTGACGATAAACAAGGAACGTCGCTGCCCGGCGCGGAAGCGCAGCCACTCGTCCACGGCATAAAGCACGCGGTCGAGGTCTTCCATGCGCTGCTGGAAGAAACGGGATATTCCCCGCAGTATGTTGGACAACACCTCGCTGGTGAAGCGCGCCCCCACGACGCGGAGGGAGTGGATGATCGCCTGCTCAAGCGTGCGGCCCGCCCGGCTGTTGAGGAGGAGGTTTACCGCCGCGAAGAAGCAGAGAAAAGTGACCCAGCGCATGAGCGGCGGCAAAGATCGAGGCAACAGCAGCACGCCGGCCGCCGCGAACGCAAGCGGCTTGACGACGTAGCGCAGTGTCAGCCGGCTCCCGCGGCTTCGGGCGAGGGTTTGCAGCCAGGGCCGGGTGACGAGCCAGCGCGGCGCGTCAATGAAAATCGCCTTCGATCCCCGAGCCAGGGCACTGAGCACGCGGAGGATGGTCGCGCGGAATGCGGGCCAGTTCAGCACACCCAGCAGAATGACGACCAGAAATATGAACGGCAGATTGTCACGGAGAAAATGTCCGAACGGCTCGTGCCCGAACTTGTCGAGCCGGCTGAGCTTC
>JAQGHH010000514.1 GCA_028288945.1 Phycisphaerales bacterium | reverse complement strand
TTTTCGTAGGCGTTCGGGTCTGGGTCGGCGATGAACTGTGCTACCTCTTCCGGCGAAGGGGGGAGACCGATGAGGTCGTAAGTCAGTCGCCGGATCAGTGTGCGCCGATCCGCTGAAGGCGAAGGCTTCAATCCCTGCTGCTTCAATTTTGCCAGCAGGAAGGCATCGACAGGCGTGCGGGCCCATTTGTCCCCGCTTGTCGCAGGTAGCGGCGGCCGCACGATCGGCTGGTATGACCAATGATCCCCCGCGGTCGTTTGCGAACCTTGAGGAGCTTCCGCCGCGCCGCAAAAACAGACGCACACGAACAGGGCCGTCTGGGCAATCGTGAATGCAAAAACGTCCCCAAGCGAAATGCGGCCACTACCCCCTACCCGCAGGCTGCCGGCAACCAGTCGGCAATGTCTCAGACTGGAATCTCGCAACCGATTGTCCGGCATCCCTACAATGTTATCATCTCCCTACCGCGAATTGCACTTAGACCGGAGCACGAATTGAAGATCACCCGCATCCTGGCCTACCGCGTTGACCTTCCCCTGCGTGAAGGCAGCTATCACTGGTCCGGCGGGAAATCGGTGAGCGTCTTCGACAGCACCATCGTGCGCATCGAAACGGACGAAGGCCTAATCGGCCATGGCGAGGGCTGTCCGCTTGGCCCCTTCTATCTGCCCGCGTACGCGGCGGGCGTGCGCGCGGGGCTCGCGGAGCTTGGGCCGCATCTCATCGGGAAAGACCCGACGCAAATCGGACCGCTCAGCCGATTCATGGACGCCGCACTGAAAGGCCATCCATACGTCAAGAGCCCGATCGACATCGCCTGCTGGGACATCCTCGGCCAGTCGTGCGGCCGGTCCGTCTGCGATTTGCTCGGCGGCCGCTTTGGCGATGACGTTCCCCTTTACCGCGCGATCTCCCAGCAGTCGCCGGAGGAAATGGCGGAGAAGGTCGCGGGGTATCACGCCGAAGGGTATCGGCGGTTTCAATTGAAAGTCGGCGGGGATGCGGACGTGGATATCCGCCGGATTCGCGCCGTCGCGGCGAAACTCACGGAAGGCGACCGGCTCGTCGCGGATGCCAACACCGGCTGGCTCATGCACGACGCCCTGCGCGTCGTCCGCGCCGTGGCGGACGTCGACGTCTACATCGAGCAGCCGTGCGCTTCGTACGAAGAGTGTCTTTCGATCCGTCGGCAGACCAATCACCCGTTCGTGCTCGACGAAGTGATCGACGGAGTCGACAGTCTGTTACGCGCCGCGGGCGATCGGGCGATGGACGTGGTGAACATCAAGATCAGCAAGTTCGGCGGCCTGACCAAGGCGCGCCTCGCCCGCGACCTGTGCGCTTCACTCGGCATCGCCATGACCATCGAAGATACCTGGGGAGGAGACATCACCACCGCGGCCATTGCCCACCTGGCCCACAGCACGCCGACGCAACTGCTGTTCACCACCACCGACTTCAACAGCTACGTGACGGTCTCGACCGCCGACGGCGCGCCGCAACGAACAGATGGCCGCATGGCCGCGTCCACCGCGGCAGGCCTGGGCGTTCGGCCGCGCATGGAAGTGCTTGGTAAACCCGTAATTGACATTCATTGAGCGACGCGGATGCCGCAATGGTGACACGGCCACCGGCCCGGGGCGCATGCCCCGTCGATCTTGCCCGCACACCTATCCACCCGCGCTCTCGCGCGTATAGTTACGCCTTACGACAAGGAGTTTGCGTAAATGGCGAAGCATACGATCGTGGTGATTCCCGGAGACGGCATCGGGCCGGAGGTGACGGCGGCGACCAAGCGTGTACTGGCGGCGGCGGGGCTCGACGCCGAGTGGGTCGAATTGCCCGCCGGGGCGACCGCCATCGAGCAGGGGTATGACAACGTCCTCCCGCAGCGCACGATCGCGGCCATCCAGGCCCACAAGGTCGCGCTCAAAGGCCCCGTCACCACGCCCGTCGGCAAGGGCTTCACGAGCGTCAACGTTCAGCTCCGCAAGAAGCTCAACCTGTATGCCGCGGTGCGGCCCGTGCGCAATCTGCCCGGCGTGACCACGCGATTCAGCGGCATCGACATAGTCATCGTCCGCGAGAACACCGAAGGCCTCTACAGCGGCATCGAAAACGAAGTCGTCCCCGGCGTGGTGACCAGCCTCAAGGTCGCCAGCGAAGGCGCCTGCACGCGGATCGCGCGCTACGCCTTCCGCTACGCCACCCGACACCACCGCAAAAAGCTCACCGTCTTCCACAAAGCCAACATCATGAAGCTCACGGATGGGCTGTTCCTCACCTGCGCCCGGCGGATCAGCGAGGAGGAATACCCAAACATCGAATACGAGGAGATGATCATCGACGCCGGGTGCATGAAGCTCGTCCAGGACCCTTCGCGTTTCGACCTGCTACTCATGGAAAACCTCTACGGCGACCTGGTCAGCGACCTGTGCGCGGGCCTGGTCGGCGGGCTGGGCGTGGTCGGCGGGTCGAACATCGGCGACAACGCCGCGGTCTTCGAGGCCGTTCACGGCAGCGCCCCAGACATTGCCGGCAAGGGCCTGGCCAATCCGCTCGCCCTGATCGTCAGCGCCACGATGATGCTCGATCACATCCATGAAGACGCGGTCGCCAGGAAGGTGCGCGACGCGTACGAGGCCGTGCTGAATGACGGCAAGCCGCTCACCCGCGACCTGGGCGGATCAGCCGGGACCGAGGAGTTCGCGGATGCGCTCATCCGGAAGATCAAATAGCGGCGCGTCGACGGACACATTTTTATCGGTCGTTGAAACTTCACGGCCGCGCCGCGCGTTCTTGCGGCGCCGTGCATGCCGTCGGCGCGGTCTATACTGCGGGCTTTGTGTCGCATCCCAGCGAAATCCGATCCTTTTCCCGGCATTACGCCAGTTACAGCGCATAATTGCCGATGACAAGGGAGACATATGGCATGCGACCAACAGTTTTCCGACCTCGTTCAGCTCATCCGGGCCACCTGTGAGGAGGGTTCCACCTCTTCGGCCCGGCGAGCGCCGCGGCTCGAGTACCCGTGCCGGATTTCGATCCAATACGGGGAAAACGACACCAGGGCGCCCGAAGAAGTAACCCTCAAGGACATTTCCGCGCGCGGGCTGTGCTTCCTGCACGCGTCGGAATTGGCGCGAGGCACGAAGCTCGTCACGCACATCCGCGAGGAAGGCGGCGCGACCGCCGCGGTGCTTTGCACCGTCGCCAACTGCCGCCCGCTGCCGGACGGCAACTTCGCCATCGGCGCGAACTTCATCAAAGTGCTTTCGGGCCACAAGGGCGATGAGCCCGTCCTGCAAGAACGTACCGACCCCCAGGACTACATGTGCGTCCGCGGAAATCTCAACGACTAATCCCGCGCACGACTGAATCGAAAACTTTGAGAAACCACGGGCAGGCGACAGCTTGCCCGTGGTTTTCTCATTCCCAAGGGCAGAATCACGAAAGACGAGTGAAACGCGAAGGAGAGAGAACCGGAGCGGGGCTCGTAGGGTGGGCATACTCGCCCACCGTTTTCCGCGACACGGTGGGCGAGTACACCCACCCTACAAGATTCATTGACTGTTCTTTCGCAGCATATTCCGCAGGACCGTGTGCAGGATCCCGCCGTTGCGGTAGTAGTCGATTTCCACGGGCGTGTCGATCCGGCAGACGGTTGAGAACTCCTGCGTCCCGCCTTCGCGGTTGGTCACGCGTACCTTGACTTCCTGCAGCGGCTTAAGGGCCGCGCCCACTTCGATCTCGTACGCGCCCGTCCCGTCCAATCCCAGGCTCGTACGGTTCTGGCCGCGGTGGAATTGCAGCGGCAGCACGCCCATTCCCACCAGGTTGCTGCGGTGAATGCGCTCGAAGCTCTCGGCAATGACCGCCTTCACTCCAAGAAGGTATACGCCCTTGGCCGCCCAATCGCGGCTGGAGCCCATGCCGTAATCCTTGCCGGCCAGAACAATCAGCGGGACGCCCGCCTTCTGGTAGTTGGTGGAGGCGTCGAAGATGCTCGTTACCTCTTCACCGAACTCGCCCGGAAGGCCCAGGTAGCGAGTGACGCCCCCTTCGGTTCCCGGCACGAGCAGGTTTTTCAGGCGGATGTTGGCGAACGTGCCGCGGGTCATCACGCGGTCGTTGCCCCGGCGTGCGCCGTAGCTGTTGAAATCCAGCGGCATGACGCCGTGCTCCATCAGGTGCCGCCCCGCGGGGCTGTCCTTCTTGATCGAGCCGGCGGGGGAAATGTGGTCGGTCGTCACCGAATCCCCCACCATCACCAACACCCGTGCGCCCTTGATCGGCCGGATCGGCTTGGGCTCCGCGGAAAGGTCGGCGAAGAAAGGCGGCTCCTGGATGTAGGTGCTGCTCTCCTCGAACTCGAACAGCTCGCCCCCCTTTACCGGAATCCTGTTCCACTCGGGGTTCCCCTCGGCCACGTTCCCGTACTGCTTGCGGAACATGTCGGGGCTGATCGCCTTCGCCATCGTCGCGCTGACTTCCGCCTGCGTCGGCCAGATGTCGCGGAGGTAGACCGATTCCCCCTTGTTGTTCTTCGCCAGCGGCTCGTCCATCAGGTTCACGTCCACCGTGCCGGCGATCGCGAACGCCACCACCAGCGGCGGGCTGGCCAGGTAATTGGCCTTCACGTGCGGGTTGATGCGGCCTTCAAAATTGCGGTTCCCCGAAAGCACCGCCGACACCACCAGGTCGCTCTTCTCCACGGCGCTGGCGATGGCCTCGGGCAGCGGGCCGCTGTTACCAATGCAGGTCATGCAGCCGTAGCCGGTGGTCTGGAATCCGAGTTGGTCGAGGTATTGGGTCAGGCCGGCCTTGTTGAAGTAATCCGTCACCACGCGGCTGCCGGGCGAAAGGCTCGTCTTCACGTACGGCTTGACCGACAGGCCCTTCTCGATCGCCTTCTTCGCCAACAGCCCCGCCGCGATCATCACGGACGGGTTGCTGGTGTTGGTGCAACTCGTGATGGCCGCGATGACCACGTCGCCGTGCGTGAGCTTGACCCACTGGTCGTCGAGGGCGGCGATGGCGGTGTCCTTCTTGCTCTTGAGGTGTTCGGTGGTCGCGGCTTCCATCCCTTCCTCGGCCTTTTCAGCCTCGGCGACGGCGGCCTCATCCTCGCCGCGGCTCTCAGCCTGCTGCCCTTTGGTGGACAGGGTCTGCACGGGCGCTTCGGCCGACCATCGGTCGAGCCGCGGAGTGGCGGACTGGCCGACCGATTTCTTGAACACGTCCACCAGCGCCGACTCGAACGCCTGCTTGACGCCACGAAGCTCCATCCGGTCCTGCGGCCGGCGCGGGCCGGCGACGCTGGGCAGCACGGTCGCCAGATCCAGCTCCAGCTCCTCGGTGAACTTGGGCGTGAGCTTGCTGTTGCGCCATAGCCCCTGCTCCTTGGCGTACCGCTCGACGAGATCGATCTGTGCCGCTTCGCGGCCGGTGAGGCGCAGGTAATCCAGCGTCTGTCCGTCCACCGGAAAAAAGCCCATCGTCGCACCGTACTCGGGCGCCATGTTGGCGATCGTCGCCCGGTCCGCGACCGTCATGTGGTCCAGGCCTTCGCCATGGAATTCGACGAACTTTTCCACCACGCCATGGCTGCGGAGAATTTGCGTGATGACGAGCACGAGGTCGGTCGCCGTCGCGCCTTCCGGCAGCGAGCCCTTGAGCTTAAAGCCGACGACCGGCGGCGTGACCATATAGATGGGCTGGCCGAGCATGCACGCCTCGGCCTCGATGCCGCCCACGCCCCAGCCGACCACGCCCAGGCCGTTGATCATGGTCGTGTGGCTGTCCGTGCCGACGAGGCTGTCGGGCAGCGCGACGCCGTCCTTCACCATGACGACCTTCGCCAGATATTCGAGGTTCACCTGGTGAACGATGCCGGTCGCCGGCGGCACCACGCTGAAATTGTGGAACGCCTTCTGTCCCCATTTCAGGAACTCATAGCGCTCGCGGTTGCGCTCGAATTCCTTTTTGACGTTGAGCCCGAGGGCGGCGGCCGAGCCGAACTCGTCCACCTGCACGGAGTGGTCGATGACCAGATCGACTTGGACGAGGGG
>JAQGHH010000497.1 GCA_028288945.1 Phycisphaerales bacterium | reverse complement strand
GAAACTGCGCCCGCCCTCGATTTTGACCGTGACATCCGCCCCGTCCTTTCCGAAAACTGCTACGCCTGCCATGGCCCCGATGCCAAACGCCGAAAAGCCGACCTCCGGCTGGACACCCGCGACGGCGCATTCGCCAAGGCCGGCGACAAGGCGGCCATCGTTCCCGGCAACAGCGCCAAGAGTGAACTCATCCGGCGCATCGGGGCGACTGATGACGACCAGATGCCCCCCACAAAGAGCGGGAAGAAGCTCACCGCCGTGCAAATCGAAACCCTGCGCAAATGGGTCGATTCCGGGGCGCAGTGGGGGAAGCATTGGGCGTTCGTGCCGCCCGTTCGACCGGCCGCACCCGCCGTGAAAAATGCGGCTTGGGGTCGCAATCTGATCGATGCGTTCGTTCTCGCCAAGCTCGAAGAGAAAGGGCTTGCCCCGAGCGCCGAAGCCGACCGCTATACGCTGATCCGCCGACTCAGTCTTGATCTCACCGGCCTGCCGCCGTCGGTCGACGAGGTGGATGCGTTTGTGAACGACGCTTCGCCGGAGGCTTATGAGAAGGTCGTTGATCGGTTGCTCGCCTCTAAACACTTCGGCGAGAAGATGGCCCTCCCCTGGCTCGACCTCGCCCGTTTCGGCGACACCAACGGCTACCACCACGACAGCACGCGGCAGATGTGGCTCTGGCGCAACTACGTGATCGATTCTTTCAACAACAACAAGCCCTTCGACCGCTTTACCATCGAGCAGCTTGCCGGGGATCTGCTGCCCAATGCGACCGTCGAACAGAAGATCGCCTCGGGCTTTAACCGCAACACGCGCTTCAATGAAGAAGGCGGCGCGGACCCCAACGAATTCGTCGTGCAGTACGCTATGGACCGCGCCGGCACACTCGGCACGATCTGGCTGGGAATGACCGTCGGCTGCGCCCAGTGCCACACGCACAAGTACGACCCGATCACGATCAAGGAGTATTACCAGCTCTACGCGTTCTTCAACAACATCGAAGAGCCGATGGTGAGCATGAATCACGACAGGCCGCTGCCGCCCCTGCTGAGCGTCCCGACGCCCGAGCAGGAAAAGCAGATCGCCGACGCCAGGGCGAAGCAGAAGGATCTGGATACGCGGATCAGCGAGGAAGTGGCGAAGATCGACTATCACGATCCCGGCATCGAGCCGGGCACGGTCATCGAAGCCAAACCGGCGGAGGATTTCGTCTGGTTCGACGACGACTACCCCAAGGGCGCGGTCCCCGCGAGCAACGGCGGAGACGGCGGCTGGGTGTGGGTCAGCGATCCCGTCTACAGCGGCAAGCGCTCCATGAAACGCAGCGGCGCGGGCCTTCATCAGCACTACTTCACCAGCTCCCCGCAGCCGCTTCACGTCGGCCCGGGCGACAAGCTTTTCGCCTACGTTTATCTCGACCCCAAGCACCCGCCCAAATCGGTCATGGTCCAGTACTACGTCGGCGGCGACAACTGGCATCACCGCGCTTTTTGGGGTGAAGATGCGATCGAATACGGCAAAGGCCCCGCGGACGCGGCCCATCATCGCGCGGGCGATCTGCCGGAACTGGGAAAGTGGGTGCGGCTGGAAATTGAGCCGGGCGCACTCAATTTACCTCCGGGCACGGTGATCCAGGGAATGGCGTTCACCGCATTCGACGGCGTTTCCTACTGGGACAAGGCGGGCATTTTCACGGCTACGCCGCAGATTCCCGACCAGCGGTATCTCGTTTCACAATCCGCGTGGGAAGCCCGCCTCCGCAGCGGCGCCGAGGCGAAGACGCCGGGCGACATGCGTGAGATCGCGAAACTCGATGCGGAAAAGCGAAATGAGCAACAGGCCAAAACCCTCCGCGACTTCTACCTTCGCAACGTTTACGGCAGCGCAGACCCAGTGCTTGCGCCGCTGAAGAAGCAGATCGACGAAGTGGCGCAGAGCATCAAGAAGCTTGAAGACTCCGCGCCGACCACAATGGTCAGCGTGGAGCTGGCCCAGCGGCGAAAGGCGTTCGTGCTCCTCCGCGGGAATTTCGAGACGCCCGCCGAGGAAGTGACGCCGGACGTGCCGGCGGCCTTCCCGCCGATGGGCAACCGGCCCCGCACGCGGCTCGGGCTGGCCGAATGGGTTGTTGATCGCAAGCAGCCGCTGACCGCGCGCGTGACGGTTAACCGCTTCTGGCGGCAGTTTTTCGGCACGGGGATCGTCAAGACGCTCGGCGATTTCGGATCGCAGGGCGAGCGGCCGACGCACCCGGAACTGCTCGACTGGCTCGCGGTCGAATTCATGGACAGCGGCTGGGACGTGAAGCACACCCTGAAGCTCATCGTCACGTCCGCGACATACCGCCAATCGCCCAGAGTCGCGGCACAGGCCGATCAACTGGACCATGACAACCGGCTGCTGTGGCGCTCGCCGAGGTATCGGCTATCGGCGGAGGAAGTCCGCGACAACGCGCTGGCCATCGCCGGGAGCCTGAGCCCGAAAGTCGGCGGGCCTTCGGTCATGCCCTATCAGTCCAAGGATTTCTACAACGGCAAGTTCGAGGAATGGAAATGGCAGCAGAGCACCGGCGAGGACCTTTACCGCCGGGGGATGTACACCTTCTGGCGGCGGACGAGCCTGTACCCGACGTTCGTCATGTTCGACGCGCCCAGCCGCGAGGTCTGCATCGCCGACCGCTCGCGGACGAACACGCCGTTGCAAGCCCTTGCCGTGCTCAACGACCCTGCGTTCGTCGAAGCCGCCCGCGTCTTCGGCCAACGGATCATGGAGCACGGCGGCCCGACGATCCGTGACAAGCTCGTATACGCCTTCCGCACGGCAGTTGCCCGCCCGCCGACGGAAGCGGAACTTGACGTGTTGAAACAGACGTTCGCTGATGAGTTAAATCGGTACGCGAAAGATGCCGTTGGTGCAAAGGCACTCGTTTCCAGCGGCAATTACCCGCGTCCGCCGGGATTGGACGTGACGGAACTCGCCGCTTGGACGACGATTGGGAATGTGATTCTGAGCTTGGACGAAACCGTGACGCGGGAATGATTCCGTGGCATGGGCATCCCGCGCATATGTAGTGGCATGGGCATCCTGCCCATGGTCGCGGTACCCCATGACGTTCGGCCGGTACTCCGGTCGAAGAAAGCTAGAGCGCAGCGACCTCTTTCAGCCTCTCGGGAAGAACCGCGATGCGGATCACCGCGAAGCCGCGATGACGCGAAGACAGACGCGAAGAAGAGCGAAACGCGCCAAGCCGCCAAGAGGAATTCAATTCGATTGGATTTCCTTGGCATCCCGGCGGCTTGGCGCGTAATTTCTGCTCGTCGCAACGGAGTTTGGTTCGGCTGTGCCGAACATCCCCGCGTTTCAGGCAATGTGTAGGGTCCGCACCGCGGACCATCCCGCGACGCTCGCGAAAGAATGGTCCGCGATGCGGACCCTACAAAGTCCGGCGGAACTTGCGAGTCGAGCGTGGCTCGACGTTCCGCCCCTCACCCGCTCCCCCGGGTACGAGGGAGAGGTGACCAGAGCGGTCCGACGCGCCGAATGCAAATGAATCCAATGCACGACGACCAACTTCGATCCGCCCTCACAAGGCGCAACTTCCTTCGCCGTACGTCCGCCGGCTTGGGTGCCGCGGCTCTCGCGGCATTGCTTAATCCCACCCAAGCGACGGCCTCCGCGTCGCCCGGCCTTGGCCTTCTCGGCTCGCCGCACTTCGCGCCCAAGGCCAAGCGCGTCATCTACCTCTTCCAGTCCGGCGGCCCTTCGCACATGGACCTGTTCGACTACAAACCGGTTCTCGGCGAGATGCACCAGAAGGACCTGCCCAAGTCGGTCATGGGGGAGCAGCGCGTCACGCTGATGACGCGCAATCAGAGCCGCTTCCTTTGCGTCGCGTCCCCGTTCAAATTCGCGCGCTACGGTCGCGGCGGGGCGTGGATGAGCGAACTGCTCCCTTGGACGCAGAAAATCGCAGACGACATCTGCATCGTGAAGTCGCTGCACACGGAGCCGATCAACCATGACCCCGCCGTCACGTTCATGCAGACCGGGTCGATGGTGCCGGGCCGGCCCTGCATGGGGTCGTGGCTGACTTACGGATTGGGCTCGGAGAATTCGGACCTGCCGGGGTTTGTGGTGATGCTCTCGGGGACAGGAGACCAGCCCGTGACGCCGCGGTATTACCACAGCGGGTTTCTTCCGTCGCAATTCCAGGGCGTGCAGTTCCAATCCAACGGTGACCCCGTCATGTTCCTCTCTAACCCCAAGGGGATCGACCACGAAAATCGGGGACAGCTCATTCGCGCCGCCAACAAGCTGAACGCGCTGCGGAAGGACGATCTGCTCGACCCGGAAATCCAGACGCGCATCGAAGCTTTCGAACTGGCCTACCGAATGCAGACGTCCGTGCCCGAGCTAACGGAAATCAAGAACGAGCCCAAGAGTGTGCTCGATCTTTACGGCGACGACGTGAAAAAGCCCGGCACTTACGCCGCCAACTGCCTGCTCGCCCGCCGGCTCGTCGAACGCGGCGTGCGTTTCGTGCAACTCTTCCACCGCGGCTGGGACCAGCACGGCAACCTCCCGCGCGACCTCCGCCGACAGACGCGCGAGACCGATCAGCCTTCGGCAGCCCTCGTGATGGACTTGAAACAGCGCGGGCTTCTGGAGGACACGCTGATCGTCTGGGGCGGCGAGTTCGGCCGCACGAGCTATTCGCAGGGCGAAATCCGCCCCGACAGCTTCGGCCGCGATCACCACCCCCGCTGCTACACCGTCTGGATGGCCGGCGGCGGAATCAAAGGCGGCATCGTCCACGGCGCGACCGACGACTTCGGCTACAACCTCGCCTCCGACGGTGTCCACGTAAACGATCTGCACGCCACTTTGCTGCACTGCCTGGGACTCAACCACGAGCGGCTGACCTTCCGCTTCCAGGGCCGCGATTTCCGCCTGACGGACGTTGCGGGGAAGGTCGTGACGCCGCTGCTGGCGTAGGCGCATCCGTCCCGCGCGTTTGTCTAAGCCGTCGCCAGGACGAATTGAACGCCAAGACGCCAAGGTGGGAGACGCCAAGGGTAAAAAGAGAATCCTTGTGGGGTGTATTCAGCATTTCGTAGAGTCCGCATTGCGGACCACGATTCCGATGGCTGGCGAAGACGGTCCGCGGTGCGGACCCTACAAGAGGCACGCACTTTGCGCATTTCTTGGCGTCTCCTACCTTGGCGTCCTCGGCGTCTTGGCGTTCATTCCTCTCCCGAACCAACGTTAACGGCCTTGCGCTTTCTCAAGTAGCGCCTTCTGCTCGGCGGATTCCGGTTGCCACTTCAGCAGTTCGAGCCCGTGCGCCGCGAAGCGGCGCACTTCGGCCTCGCTGTCGCTTAGCAGCGTGACGAGCGGCTCGACGGGTTTGTGCGTCACGTCCTCATTGTCGTACATCCGCCCAAGCACTTCGCAGGCGGTCTTCTTCAGTTCCTTCGGGCCGGCGGGCAGCGCGGCACAAAGCGGCGACATTGCGGACACGCCCATCCGCGCCAGGCCTGTGATCATGACCCATCGCGCATTGTGGTCCATTCCCGCCAAGGCCTCGACCATTGGCGCGATAGCCGGGTCGCCCAGTTCTACCAGCGCGTTCACGGCTTCATTGGAGGCGTCAAATCCGCCGGCCTTCACGCGGCCGATAAGCCCGCGGATCGCGGTTGTGCCGCCGACCCGGCGGAGGGCGGCGATGGCCTTCTCGCGCAATAGCGTGTCGTTGCTGTGCGAACTTTGTTCCATCCATTGTGCGCCGCGCGGATCGCTGCGCCGGGCCAGGAGCACCGCCGCCCTAAGTTGCACCTTCGGCTCATCGTCACCTAGAGCTGCGACGAGGCGGTCGGATTCCGTGTTGGCTGAGATTGCCTTTAAGGCTTCGAGCACCGCCGACTGAGTCTTTTCATCTGCGGTCTGGGCGGTGGCCTTCAGCGCCGCGGCCGCGGCGGGTCCGCCGATCTTGCCTAGTGCCGTGGCGACGCACGGACGTGCCCATTGCTCTGGCTCCCCTTCCAGCGCACTGATCAGCGCCGGCACGGCGGCGCGATCGCGGATGCGGCCCAAGGCGGTAGCCGCGGCGCCACGGACGGTCATGTCGCCGCAATCCCGCACGGCAACGCACAGCGGGCGCACGGCCCGCGTGTCGAGAATCCGGCCCAGGCACTCGGCGGCAGTCTGGCAAAGGTAGTAATGCCCGCCATCGAGCAGCGCCAGGCAAAGGGCGTCGACCGCCGCCTCGCCAAATTCCTCCGCGCCCAGCGGGTTCTCCATCGCGACCAGAAGCAGCGCCCGTTGCTCGTCATCGGCCGGCTGCCAGCTGCGTGCCTGAAGCGCCTCCGCGGCGGCCTTGCGCGCGCCGCGGCCGGCGCTGTGCATCGCCGCCAGCAGTGCGGCGGTCTGCGACGCGCTCAGCTCTCCCCCGCCGCCGCCAAGCCCGCGCGCGGCGACGGCGCGGACTTCGTCGTCATCATCGGACATCGCGGCTGCCAGATGACTTGACGCCTCGGGGCTGCCGATGCCGGCGAGCGCCGCGACCGCAATCCGCCGGACCTCCACGTCCGCATCGCGCAGGGCCTCGCCCATCATCGCGACGGACGCCGCCCCGCCGATCCTTCCGATCGCCCGCGCGGCGGATCGGCGGACGCTTTTGTCCAGCCCCTTCATCGCCGCCGCGAGCGGCTCGAGCGCCCGCTGGTCTCCCAACACCGCCAGCGCGTCCGCGGCCCGGCAGCGCACCCATTCGTCCCGGTCGCGCAGCCGCAGGATTAGCGGGTCAACCGCGCGAGGGTCAGGGATCAGCGAAAGCGCCGTCGCGGCCATGCCACGAACGCGCTCCTCCTCGTCGTCATTCAGTGCCGCGATGAGCGGTTCGATCGCGCGCCCGTCGGCGATCTTCCCAAGCTGCTCGGCGGCGTCCGCGCGGTTATGGCGGTCGTCGCTCTGAAGCTGTGCGATCAGCAATTCGGGAATCGATCCCGGCTTGAGTTTTCGCAGCGCGTCCCAATCCTCGGTGATAAGCGCCCGAAACCGTCGCTCCTCATCATCCGTCGGTTGCTCGGCGCGGCTATCGAGGACGTGGTACGCCTTGCTGCGCACGTTCGGATACACGTGCCCAAGCGCCCGCCGAAACACTTCGATCGCGTGCTCACCCGAAACGTCCGAAAGCTGTTCAATGACCTTTGTCGC
>JAQGHH010000433.1 GCA_028288945.1 Phycisphaerales bacterium | reverse complement strand
CTCTGCCGCAACTTGTGGCGGCGGGGATGGTGGAGGCGCGGGAGACGCTGCCGTCATTTCACTATGAGTCTGCCGGGGGCGAATTCGCGCCGGGGGCGCTGCGATTGCCTTGGAGCGCGGACGATCCAAAATTCGTGGTCGGGGCTTTCGCGCGGGACCACGGGGCGGCTGTGCCGGGGAGGCTGGTCGTTTCCGCGAAATCGTGGCTGTCGCATTCGGGCGTGGACCGGACCGCCGGGCTGCTCCCCTGGCACGGGGCGGCGGATTGCCAGCGGCTCTCGCCCGTCGAGGCCAGCGCGCGATATCTGGCGCACATTCGGGCCGCGTGGGATGCGCAATTCCCCGAGCATCCGATGGCGCAGCAGGACGTGGTGCTGGCGGTGCCGGCGTCTTTTGATGAGGTCGCACGAGAGCTCACCATCGAGGCGGCGAAGCAGGCGGGACTGGTTCGCGTCGTGCTCGTCGAGGAGCCGCAGGCGGCGTTTTATGCGTGGATCGACGCGCAGGGCGCGCAATGGGATCGGCGGGTGAAGCCGGGGCAGAAAATTCTCGTCTGCGACGTGGGAGGCGGAACCAGCGACTTCACGCTCATCCGCGTCCGCCCTGCCGGTCATGGGAAGGTGCTATTTCATCGCGTGGCGGTGGGGGAGCATCTCATCTTGGGCGGCGACAATCTCGATCTGGCGGTCGCGCATTACGTGGAGAAGAAGCTGGGCCGAAAGCTTGAGCCGCGGCAATGGGGGCCACTGGTGCGGAGCGCTCGCGTTGTGAAAGAGACGCTGCTGGGGAAAGACGCGCCCGAGCGCGCCGTCATTAACATCGCCGGGGGTGGAGCGAAATTGATCGGCGGATCGACGCAGATCAGCGTGACACGGGATGAGATTCGCGAATTGCTGGTGGAAGGTTTTTTGCCGCGGGTCGGGCTGGATGCCAGGCCGGCTGCGCGGCGATCGGGGTTTCAGGAGTTCGGTCTGCCTTACGCGCCGGACGCCGCGATTACGCGGTATCTGGCCGCGTTTTTGTCGGCGCACCGGAATGCGGGCGAGCGCGATGATGATGAGCCGGCGCGGGATCACGATCCTGCGCGGCCGGATTTGGTTTTGTTCAACGGCGGGTTATTTGAATCGCCCGTGCTACGCGAAAGATTGCTGGAAGTGATGGCGAGTTGGTTTGAACAAGCGCCGAATCCCGTCACGCATCACGTTTCACGTTTCACGTCATGGCATCCCGAAGTGCTGAAGAACGACCGTCTCGATCTGGCCGTCGCGCGCGGGGCGGCGTACTACGGCATGGTCCGGCGCGGCCACGGCGTGCGGATTTCGGGCGGGCTCGCCCATTCGTATTTCCTGGGCGTGGAAGCGGGAACCTCCGATGGCCACTCGGCGGTTTGTCTTCTCCCGGCGGGCGTGGAAGAGGGGCAGACCGTCGAGCTAACGGACCGCATGTTCAATCTGCTGATCCGCCAGCCGGTCGAGTTTCCACTGTTTGCGTCGAGCACGCGGACGACCGACCGGCCGGGGGATTTGCTGGCGATCGATCCGGAACAAATGACCTCGCTTCCGCCGATACGGACTGTTCTGCAATCGGGGAAAAAGTCCGCGGCTCAGAGCGTCCCCGTCCGCCTGCACGCGAAGCTCACGGAAATCGGCACGCTCGACATCTGGTGCGCCGAGGCAAAGGGCGACCGGCAGTGGCGGCTGCAATTCGACGTGCGTGCGGCCACCCGTGCCGATGCGGCCAGGCACGAAGCCGTCGGCGAGGCTGAGGGCGTGCTGGACGAGCAAATGCTCGCCGCCTGCCGGCAGCGCATCTCAGCGGCTTTCGGAAAGGCGCCATCGGGCGCGGCCGAGCGGCCGGAATCTCTGGTGAAGAAGCTGGAAGAAATCACGGAGATAGGCCGGCACGATTGGCCGTCAACGCTGCTCCGCGGGATGTGGGAAGGTCTGATGGAAGTGGAAGCGAGCCGAAGGATTTCCGATGTCCACGAAGCACGATGGCTGAATCTCGCCGGATTCTGCCTGCGCCCGGGCTATGGGCTGGCGGCGGACGATTGGCGCGTCGCGCAAATGTGGAAGCTCCTGCCGGCAGGCGTCATCCATCCGAAGAACGAGCTCGTTCGCGCGGAGTGGTGGATCCTGTGGCGGCGACTGGCCGGCGGATTTTCGGCGGGGCAGCAGCGCACGCTGGCCGAGCCACTCATCGCGGACTGGCGGCTGTGGTTCCGCAAGGCGGGGTCGAACGTCTTCGGGCGGACGCGCACGTTCCAATTCGGCCCGCACGAGTCGGCGGAAGTGTGGCGGATGCTGGGGTCGCTGGAACTGCTGACGCCACCAGTGAAGCTGGATCTCGGGGGAATGCTATTGGAGCGGTTGCCGCGAGAGCAGACGGCGAACGTGCGCGAGGCCGTGCTGTTTGCTTTGGGCCGCATCGGGGCACGCGTACCGGTGTACGGGCCGCTGAACGCGCTAGTCGCGCCCGAGGCGGCGGAAGACTGGGCGATGCGGCTGATGGAGGCGGCCATCGATGGCGATAAGGCGGCTTTCGCGTTGGTGCAACTGTCCCGGAAAACGGGCGATCGATATCGGGACGTCTCCGACGAGACGCGCGAGACGGCGATCCGCTTTCTTATGGAACGAGAGGCCCCGCCGCACTATTTGGAATTGGTGCGGGAGGGAGGGCAACTGCGGGCCGAAGAGCAGCGTGTGGTCTTTGGCGAAAGCCTGCCGCGGGGGCTGCGGATTGAGTAACCGCTGGAATGTAAATGCGCGGGCGTCATCATCAACCCTTCCGCTTCCAATACGCCGGGAGGTCCTTCTTGGTGTCGCGCAGGATCTGCACGACCGCCCTGCGGTCCTTATCCGAGAGGTGTGCGAAGGCTTTGCCCGGATCATCGCCGTCGAGCACTTCCCAAAGTCGGCGGTATACGTAATCCCTGGCCTCGGGCGGAAGTCCGTCGAACTGCTCTGAATAAATCAGATAACTGCACGGGTATTTGAAGATCCGTCCGGTCAGGTCGAAGTCGCGGAGCGATCGGCCGCGGGAGTCGAGCGGGCCCTGTGCGGAGAATTCCCGGGCGAACTCTGAAGTGCCCTTTACCGCGTCGGAGAGTTTGGTCTCACCCGAAAAGAGGATGGCACGCACGAGCGGCTCGCAGGCGTTTTGGATGCGGTGGTTGTTGCTTTCGGAGCGGTGGCCCGGGGGCTCGCCGAGGGCTTTGTTGAGCGCCTCCGAATCGCGCATCGTGGTGCGGACGTCGTAATTGGCGCGGGTGATGAGGTTGTGCAGGTTCTGCTGATGCCCGAAGACGAGAAGCGCGACGATGTCGCTGGTGTCGCGGAGGTAGGGGGTGGTGTTTACGATTTTTGCAAGGCTCGTGACGTTGGACGTGGGGCCGAAGTCGGTCTGTTCGGCGTGTTTTTCGTCGTCGATCGTGACGTTACCCATGTGCCGCTGACGGCCGCAGGAGCCGGTGACGTACCAGCCGCCCCAGCGCTCGTTTAGCGGGCTGCGGTCGGTGGTGGCGAACGTGCCGGCGGTGAAGATCGGCAGGCCCTGGGAGTCGGGGAAAACGCTGCGCAGGAGCAGGCCGGGTACGCCGCGGGTCATGCCCGACTCGTGGCACTGCGTGCAGTCGTACGTCTGGCGGACGAACCGCGGCTGCTTCGATTCCTCCTGCTTGAGGGTGTAGAAAATCGTCCCCTGGCGGGGGTCGATGGAGGCCACTTCAAGAGCCGCCCCGTCGCGCACGGTGCCGACGTACACGTCGTCGCTGAAATACAAGGCGCGCGGTTTATGGGGACTGATAAGATTGCGCTGGAAGCTGGTCTTTGAGAAGACCAGGGCCTGCGAAGAGGCGGAAATTTTGAGGTTTTTAAGGACCGATTCGAGATAGCCGTGTTTGGGGTCGAAATTGAGTTTCGCTTCCCCGGCGTCGAGGCGCTTCTGGAAACGCGCGACCGGGTCGTTGACGGGCGCGGTCGAATAGGAGATCGGTTCGTCGTCCGAATCGGCCAGCGCGTTAGTAGTGAAGGCTAAGAGGCCGGCCGCGCATAGGGCCAACAGGATGGCGTACATGAATCGCGCGGGTCGGTAGCGGGGATGACGATCCACTTCTTTGACTACTCGCGTGCGACTCGGTTGTTCGGAGTCACTTGGCGGCGGGTTTCTTGTAATCGCGCCAGAGCCATTTCAGGGACTCGGGGAGGATTGCGCCGCCGTGGTTTCCGTTGTGGCTGCCGTGACCCCATTCGGTTTTGTAGTCGTAGCCGGCGAACTTGAATGCCGCGGCCATTTCCTGGTTGGCGAGGAACCAGTTGCCGAACTGGTTGTCGATGTCATTCTCCCCGTCTTGCAGGAAGATGCGGATGGGCTTGGCCTTGCCCTTGGATTTGCGGACCATCGGCGGGTAATTGTGCCCGCCGCGGATGTCGGTGAAGCTGCCGATCTGGCTGAGGACTTTCCGGAAGGCGTCCGGCCGGTTCCAGGCGACGGTGAACGAGCAGATGCCGCCCGAGCTCATGCCGCAGATCGCCCGGCCGTCGGGGTCGTCGGTCAATTTATATTCCTTCGAAATCTCAGGGAGGATTTCGTCGATCAGGAACCTCGAATACTGGTCGCTGAGTGTGTCGTATTCGAAGCTGCGGTTGTTCGCGCCCCATGGCCCTTTGGCGGGCTTTTCCCCCCTGTTGCCGGGGTTGATGAAGATGCCGATGGTCACGGGCATGTCGCCCTTTTGAATCAAGTTGTCGAAGACGGTTGGCACGCGGAACTGTCCCTTGGGGTCGACGTAGGCGTGGCCGTCCTGAAAGACCATTACGCAGGCCGGCGTCTTGCCGTCGTATTGCGCGGGGACGTAGACCCAGTATTCGCGCCAGGTGCCTTCGAAAACTTTGCTCTCCCATTCGTGTTTGGTGACCTTGCCTTCGGGGACGCCTTCATGACGTTCGGAATCCGGACCGAGCTTGTAATCGTCGGCGGCGCGGACTGCGGACGCGAGGCCGAGCAGCGTGACGGATATGGCGAGGATGTATCGAATCATGGGTTCCTTCTGCCTCTGTGCAAAAGTGACGACGGGTCGAATTTCATATCCGGAGGCACGCCGCACCGTGGCACGGGTTTTCAACCCGTGCGTATGGTCTGAAAAGACGAGGCCTTGGATCACTGACGCAACCCACACGGGTTGAAAACTCGTGCCACGGTGCGGGTGCAGGACCGCTCCTAGCGTCCCGGCCTATCCGCCAAAATCAACGGCGACGGCCCGGGCGCCGGCAACTGCCGGACGTTTTCAAAACCCGCCTCGCGCAGCCAGGCCGACATCTCTGAGAACGTGTACGTGTCGCCGGTGTCGGTGTTGACGAGCATGTTGACGGCGAAGATCAGCGGCGCAGGCGGGCCGCAGCGGTCGTCGTCGGGGACGAACTCGGCGATGGCGATGGTGCCGCCCGGCGCTAAGGCGCCGAAGGTTTTCGCCAGCAGCTTGCGGCTGCGCTCTTCGCCTTCGCTGTGGAGGATGTGGCCGAGCGTCGCCAGGCGATGGCCCGTGCCGAAGTCGGCTTCGAGCAGGTCGCCGGAGACGTAGCGGAAGCGGTCGCCGACGCGGTGCTTGTCGGCCACGCGCTTGGTTACCGGAATGACGGTGGGCCAGTCGACGGCGGTGACAGAGACCAGCGACGATTTTTTTGCCGCGGCAATTCCCCAAACGCCGGACCCGGTGGCGAGATCGAGCACGCTCGCCGGTTGAGTGACCGAAGCGAAAAGGTGGTCGGCCAACGCGGCCGCCGCTCCGGCGCTCATCGGGTAAATATCTTCGACGAGCTGTATGAAGAATTCGCTACCCTGCCCCTCCTGATTGACCGAAGCGGCTGGTTTGCCGGTCGCGACGATGTCGTTCAATTGCAACCATTTCGGAAGCAACTGAGTGCTGATATGCCGGAGAAACGCCCCCTGAAACCCCGGCTTGGAGCTGACCAGGAACGCGGAGCTTTCGGGCGTCAACTTGTATCGATCGCCTTCCTTCGCCAACAGCTCGATCGAGACGAGCGTGTTGAGGATCGCGCGCAAACCACGCCGCGATGCGCCGGTGGCGTGAGCGATTTCATCGAGCGTTTTGGGCCGCTCGGCGAGAACATCGAACACGCGGTGCTTTACTGCGGATTCGAGGACGAGGGGGATCGCAAAGCCCCAGGCCATTTGCATCAGGCGCTGGGGGGTGACGGGCGCCGCGGAATTTGGGGGTGTCATCGTGAGTTTCTCCTTTGGAAAATATCTGCGACTTTAGTGGCGCGATCGACAGGGTCAAGGCCGGGTCCGCTTGCCGACAAGGTCCACGGAGGGAGTGATGAACGCACAGGGGTGGACGCCCCTGTGCGTTCGTTCCTCCCTCCGAACAGTGCGGTCACGGGATTAGGATTTGACTGCCCACCGCAGCTTTGCCGATCGCGAGCGTGGGTTGGCCTTCTGTTCCTGCTCGGTGGCGAGAAGCGGGTCGGGAGAGGTGTCCGCGTATATTCCGGCACGGCGGCCTTCGCGAAATGCGTCTTTTACCCGGCGGTCTTCGCCGCTGTGGAAGCTGATGATGGCGGCGACTCCGCCGGGGTTCAGGTGCGACGGGAGGACTGCGAGCAGGCGGTCGAGATTGGCCAGTTCGCGGTTCACGAGGATGCGCAGCGCCTGGTAGGTGCGGGCGGCGGGATGAAGTTTGGCCCCGGCGGCGCGCTGGAGCGTGAAGTCGCGGGCCTCGCAGACGATCGCCGTGAGGTCGTCGGTGCTGAGGATCGGCTTTTCATCGCGCCGCTCGACGATCAGTCGGGCGATCTGCGGCGCATCGGTTTCGTCGCCCAGTTCGAGCAACGCCGCGGCCAGTTCCTTTTCGCTCATCCGGTTGACCAAAGCGGAGGCGGGTTGGCCACGGGTGGGGTCCATGCGCATGTCGAGCGGTCCGCTGGCGCGGTAGGAGAATCCGCGGGCGGGGTCGTCGATCTGCGGGCTGGCGACGCCCAGGTCGGCCAGAACGCCGTCCACTTTTTCCACACCCGTCTGCGCGAGGACCGTGGGAAGGGCAGCGAAATTGGAATGGTAGAGGTCGAAGCGTCCGCCGACGGGGGCGAGCCTTTCCCGTGCACGTTCAAGGTTTGCCGGGTCAAAGTCCATGGCAATGAGACGGCCGTCGGGCGCGATCAGTCGAAGGATCTCGGCGGAATGGCCGCCGAGGCCGACGGTGCAATCCACAATAGTCTTGCCCGGCTTCGGATCGAGGGAGGCGAGCACGTCGGCCAGGAGGACCGGGACATGCCGGATGTCACGCGGCGCGCGGGGCGGGAGTGTCATAGGGACAATGATAGGGGAAGGAATGCGGGAAGAGGCATCGCGATTGATCTACATTTGACGCCCCCATGGCCAACGCGGCGAGGGAATGTGGTGTAATACCAGCAACATGCCCGGCCATCGCCATATGCGGGCGTGGTGCGGCAAGGATGTCGATCGGTGGTTCACCTCGTCAGGGAGACCTCAATGCGGGAACGGGTTGGGCCTGCGAGCCTTTGGCGCCGGGCGGTCGGGATATCGATCGCGGTGGCGTGTTGTTTCGGCAGTATCGCCAATGCAGCCCCGGCGGAAGCGCCGGTGGTGCCCGGCTTCGAGCGGCTGAAGGAAGCCAAGGCCGACCCGGCGGCGCAGGGCGAACTGCTGCTGGGCGAACTCAATTGCCTTCAGTGCCATTGGGCCCAGGGACAGAAGCGCATTGACACGAAGGGCGCGCCGGATTTGTCCAGCGCCGGCGCGCGGCTTACGCCGCAATATCTTCGGGCGTACGTGGCCGACCCGCATGGAGTCAAGCCGGGCGCGACGATGCCCGACATTTTCCATTCCTCCGAACCCGCGGCCAAGCAGGGGGCGGTCGAGTACCTCACTCACTACCTCATTTCCCTCGGCGGGCCGATGAAGCCCGCCGGCGAAGAGGGGAACGTGATGCTCGTCGAGATCGGCCGCAAGGCGTACCACCAGCTCGGGTGCGTCGCCTGTCACGCTCCCGAGAAGAAGGGGCCGACGACGGTGGCATCCGTCCCGTTGCCGAACCTGGCCGAGAAGACGACCGTCGATCAGCTCGAAGCGTTCCTGCTTGACCCGACGAAAGTCCGGTCCGGCGGGCGTATGCCCAACCTTCACCTCGCCCGCGAAGAAGCCCGCGCCATCGCGGTCTACCTGCTCCGCGATCAGCTCGAGAATCCGCAGAACGCCAACTCCGGCCCCGCGCGGGTGCGCGGCGCGAAGTACGCGTACTACGACCGCGGCCTCGCGACGGCGGCACTGGAACGGTTTGACCGCGTGAAGCCCAAATCCGAAGGGCACGTGGAGCAGTTCACGCTAAACATGCCGGGGCGGGGGAGCCAGAATTTTGCGGTCAAGTACACGGCCGCGATCCACATCCCGCGCGCCGGGAAATACACTTTCCACACCACATCGGATGACGGCTCGCGCCTGTACCTGGGCAAGAACCTCGTCGTCCAAAACGACGGTGTGCACCCGGCGGAGGAAAAGTCGGGCACGATCGACCTCCAGGAAGGGGATCAGCCCATCACCGTCACCTACTTCCAGGGCGGCGGCGAGGCCGAGCTGAAAGTCGAATGGGAAGGCCCCGACCTCGCCCGCCAGGAGATCCCGGCGGACGCCATCTACACCGTCGGCGGAAAGCCGATGGTGCCGCTGCACCAGGAGCAGTTCGTCGTCGACCCGCAGAAGGCCGCGATGGGCGGACAGATGTTCGCGGCGATGGGCTGCGTCTCATGCCACGCCATCCCCGGCGCGGGCAAGGCGATGCGCCAGCAGAAGGCTCTTGCGGAGCTGAACGTCGATTCGCCCACGGGCTGCCTGGGCAACAAAATCGCCAAAGGCGCTCCCAACTATGAATTGAATGATGAGCAGCGGCAGGACATCAAGGCCGCGCTAAAGAACGCGAAGGAACTCGACAAGCCGCTGGATGCGAAGGAGGAAGTCGCGCATCTCACGGCGGCGTTCAACTGCCTCGCCTGCCACGTCCGAGGAAACACGGGCGGCCCCGCACCGGACCGTGCGGAATATTTTGTGATGAGCGCGCCGTTCGATATGGGCGATGAGGGGCGGATTCCGCCGAGACTGACGAACGTCGGCGCGAAGCTCACGCCCGCCGCGTTGCAGCAGATCATCTTCGAGGGCAAGCTGCACATCCGCCCCGTCCTGGCGACGCGCATGCCGATTTTCAGCAAGGAGAAGGCCGGCGCGCTGGCGGACGCGATCGTAATAGCCGATGCGGCCGCGCCGGATAAGGCGGTCGCGTTCAGTGAAATCGCGGTCAAAGACGGCCGGCAACTCGTCGGGACCAAGGGCCTGGGCTGCGTGAATTGCCACGGCGTCAACGGCGTGAAATCCCTTGGCATGCCCGCGCCCGACCTGGGGACGGCCCAGCCGCGACTGCGGCCGGCGTGGTTCCACGAGCTTCTGGCCAACCCCGCCCACGTCAACCCGGGCACCCGCATGCCCGCCTTCTGGGCCGACGGCGCGATGGCCTACCCCAAGCTCGCGGGCGGGACGATGGACTCGCAGATCAACGCGATGTGGAGCTACCTTTCGCTCGGCCAATCGATGGCCCTGCCTTCAGGCCTCCAGCCCGCGGCGGGTGAAGAGCTCATCCCCACCGATTCGCCGATCGTTCACCGCACTTTCATGGCGGACGTCAGCAACCGCGCCGTGCTGGTGGGCTTCCCTGAAATGGTTCACGTCGCGTTCGATGCGGACGTGGTCCGACTCGCCAAGGCGTGGAAGGGCCGCTTCTTCGACGCCAAGGGAA
>JAQGHH010000427.1 GCA_028288945.1 Phycisphaerales bacterium | reverse complement strand
TCGTCATTGACGAGGAATCCGGTGACGCCGTGCTCGACGATATCCGGCAGCGCTCCCGAGCGCAGCGCGATCACCGGCATGCCCGCGGCAAGGGCTTCCATCGCGACGAGCGAACTCGTCTCCGGCGCGACGCTCGGCACAAGTAGACAGCGAGCCGCCGCCAGCAAGCGCCGTTTGCGATGTGGACCGACGGGCCCGATGAAGCGGGCGGTGCGGGAAAGTCGCGGCACGATCTGCTCGCGAAAATACCGCTCATGTTCAGCATAAGGAAAGACGCACCCCGCCAGGACCGCGCCAAACCCGGCGCGCCGCGCCGCGTCGAGCCCGACGTGGAAATTCTTCTCAGGGCAGATCCGCCCCAACATCAGCGACAGATTTCGTTTTCCCACACCAGCCGGCAGATCGTCCAGTGGAACGCCGTTCTCAATTACCGGCAGAAAATTCGCGCCCGCCGGGCAGGCGTGGCTCTGGGACCACGAGACGCAGTGCAGAAACGTCCGCGGCCGCTGCAATTGGAAAATACCCGGCGGATACCAGCTCGGCGGCAGGTGCAGTGTCACGAGCGCCGCCGGGCCGGGCCGCGGAAGATACGCATGGAAATCGATCCCGTGGAAGTGGATCACATCCACATCAAAACGGTCGAGCGCCTGTTCGATGTTCCGCAGCTGCTCGCGGTGCACCGTTGCTCTTCGCTCATCGGTCAACGTTCCGCCGGGCACCTTCGTGGCAATGAGCGTGCCGGCCGGCGTGGACCCCTCGGCGGCAACCACGACCGAGCGATGGCGCTCGCGCACCAGAGCCGCGTCGAGGCGGCTCAACACCTGCTCCGCGCCGCCGACGCAATCCGCGCCGACCGGTGCGAAGGGATAGGCGACGCTCAATACGGTCAGTTTCATAAAACCGTGGCATGGGCGCCTCGCCCATGTCTTAAGGGACACGGGCGCGGGCGCCCGTGCCACGCACCCGTTTTTGAACACGTAGGGTGGGCGAGCACGCCCACCCTCATCCCGGCACGAGTAGGTTCGGCTGTGCCGTACCTACGCGACGTCCGCACGTAATCCGAGTTCGCTCTTCGCTCCCTGCGCCAACTCACAGAACCGGCCGCCGGTCATGCCCCACGGAAACGTTTCGTAGTACAGCGATCCCTGGTGTGGCGGACGCGAGAAGTCGTAGCGCGGCGCGGCCCGAAATAGCTCGACATCGCATCGAAACTGTTGGAGTGTCTGGCGCTGCGTCGCAAACGCGTCGAGCATCCGCTGCTTTTGCGATCGCTGCCGCTCTGAAAGCCCAAGCGATCTCACGGGGCAACCCTCCGCCGTGAGAAAGGTGCCGGTCTCGATGCCTGTCGGGCTGTTGTGATAAGACGTCATTTCAATCAGGGCGGGCGCCGGCTGATTATTCTCGCGCAGGAGCGCGCACGCCGCATGAGCGGCAAATGCGGTCGCATCGTGGTCCGGATGCCCGCCCTCGTACGGATGCGTTAGCAGCACGAGCGGCCGCAGTTCGCGCAAGAGCGACGCGACGCGATGTGATATTTCCACCAGGTGATGCGCCGCGTCCTGATCGCGAAACCCCAACTCGACCGTGGCACTCGAGTCGATGCCGGCCATCGCCAAAGCCGCCTGAAGCTCCGCCCGGCGTGCGCGGGCGTACGCTTCGCCGCCTTCAAAGCCATGGGCCAGCGCATCCCGCCCGTCCCGCGGCGAGCCGTCGGTGACGTGTACAATCGTCACGGCCGATCGCAATCGCCAGAGCCGTGCGCCCGCGCCGATCACTTCGTCGTCGGGGTGTGCCGCCAGCAGAAGGGTCGCGGGCGCTTCGCCCGGATCGTCCTCCGCAGCGCATAGCTGTTCGAGCAGTCGTTCGGCAGGTGGGGCCATGGCGCTCATCAACACGCGTACCGCTTGGTCATCCAGGCACAGAAGTCGGCGAACTCTTTCTCACATTTGGGCGGGCTCGTGTGGTGCGGGGCGATCCCGCATTGCTCGGGCGTGAAGCAGAACGTCACCGTCACGCGGAATGGCTCCAGCGCCTTCATCTGCCGGTCGAACCACTCCAGGCCGTTGGGCCGGTAAACGTCCGCCCAGCTCAAGCCCGTGCGAAGATACGTCACGCCCAGATCTTTCATGATCCTCACCGCATCCTGCAGGCGGTGGTCCTCGTAATGAAACCACTGGCACAAGCCCAGGTCGGGCGTCAACTCGCCAAACCGCTTGAGCGCCGCCTTGGGCGTCCCGTCCTCGCGCAGCAAACCCATGTAAAAATGGCGGTAGTACGATGACCCTTCCACCTCGCGGTGGCGTGTGGTCGCCGGCCACGCCTTGGGCAGATCGTAAAGGCTGTACCAGTGTATGCGCGGGGCCCGGCCGACGAGCAGCTCCGCCGTGCGGCCCAGGCCCCAGTCCTGCACCTCTTCTGCGCCAAAGCTCGACACGCCCACCTCCGACACCCACAGCGGCATGTCCGGGGGGATGACGTCGCGGATCTCGCCCAGCTTGTTGGGCCACTCATCCATCTGCCAGTGGTTCCAGTCCAGCGGGAAACCGTGGACCGCGACCGCGTCGAGTTTTTCAATGACGCCGTAGCCACTGAGCCGGCGGATGAATAGCGGATCGATCGGTGAGATGCCCCCGAGCACCCGCGGCAGCCGCGGGTTCGTCGCCTTCACCGCGTCCGCGGCAAGCTTCACCATGTTCCCGAAAATCTTCCACTCCCGGTCGATCTCGAAATCCCAGTGCGACTTGTTGTTGGGCTCATTCCAGAGCATCACCGCTTCAACCATTTTCAAGACTCCTCGAAGGGACGCCCTCGCGCCGGCGGCAGATGTACACTTCCTCCTCCGGATGACTCTCGATGTCGAAGCCGGCGCTGCGCAACATCGCCTCGCTGCACGCGCGGTTGGGGATCCACCAGTTCGTTTCGTCCCCCGCATATTGCCGCTCGACAAAGTGCATGCGCGGGTAGCCGGGCGCGTCGAAGACGTCCTTGTCCCAGAAATCGTAGTTGTCTTTGACGGGCTCTATGTTGGTGCTGCCGCGTTGCATCGACTGGAAGACCAGCAGGTCCCGGGCGACGTGCTCGTGGATCAGATCCAGGGCCAGCAACGGGTGGCGGAGGTGGTAGAAAACGCCCAGGAACAACACGACATCGAACCGTTCGAGGAGCGAGCCCACTTCGTAAACGGAGAGTTTGCGCACTTCGATTTCATCGGCCATTCCGTTGACTTCCGCGACGAAGCGGGCCTGGCGGAGAAAATGCTCGTCGCTGTCGATGCCCAGGATCCGGCCCGCGCCCCGCCGCTTCATCTCTAGGCTGTAGAAGCCGGCGTTGCAGCCGATGTCGAGGACCGATGCGCCCTGAAGGTCGGCCGGCAGCGCGTGGGCGAAGGCCTGCCATTTCGCCGCCGGGTAGTCGTGGAGGAAGTGATCGGGGGCGGTACGGACGCCCTGGAGATCGAGGTTATGAAACCACGGCCCCAGTTCGTGCACGCGGCCCTCGATCCGCTCGCGGGTCCAGGGGGGTGATGCGATCGTCGAGGTTTTCGACGGGGATCCGGCGACGCTCATATGCGTTGTTCCAATACAGGGTGATTGCGGATGCCGTGCGGGCCTACCGGCGCGCAGCGGCAGTTGTTGGGCTGCTGCATGGTGCTCAGGAGCTTGATCGCTTCGCGGTAGCCGTGAAGGGTGCCGACATCGACGTAGGCGCGCCCGGCCGGAACGCCAACCGCACTGCCGCCGCGAGATAGATAGGCGTTGACCAGCGTCCCGATGTACTCGTCGCGCCGCCCGGGCCCAAGCCACAGGTCATACAGGTCGTGCAGAACCACCCCGGGCATTTTGAACGCGCCCCACACCCAGTTTGATTTTGCGTCCGGCTGCTTCACCTGAATCTCGCGTACGTTGCCGGCGTCGTCCGTCACCACGGCGTCGAAATATTCCGGGTGGTCCACCGGGAATAAAAGAAAAGCCAGCACGTCGTCGGGCAGTTCGCTCAGTCCCTCTTCCGGAAACCAGATGGTGTCCGGCAGCCCGACCAGCACCGATTCATCCGGGCGTACCAGCGGCAGCGCCCGGAAGATCGCGTCGCATAATCCACCGGCCCCGGGCTGCACGACGTAGCAAATATCCGCCTCCCCAATCCCCGCCCCGTAGTAGCCGAGAATGTCGGACTTCCCGGGCGAGATGACGAAGCAAAGCTTGTCGGCCCCGGCGCGGATCATGCGTTCGACCAAATACTCGCTGACGGCGCGTGGGCGCTCTCCGCCGGCGTCGAGTCGGCTGCCCACTGGCAGCAGTTCTTTCGAAAACGCCAGGGGTTGGATTCGGCTTCCCATCCCGGCAGCAGGAATAATCCCCCACATGTCGTGCCTCCGGTCGTTGGCCTTCGTTGCGTTCACGTCGCCAGGGCAGAGTGATACGCAGCGGGCGAAGTCTCACTTGCGACTGCCGCAGGCAACTGCACCCGCCGCTCGCCGGCTGCTGCTTCCAGCGCGTTGAGCAGATCGACAGCGCGCCGCGCGGACGTGTACTCGGAAAGCGTCCGCTCGCGGGCCGTGCCGGCGATACGTGCCAGCTCGGCGTCGGAGAGTTCCAGCGCCGCCGTCACGTCCCCCGCTTCACGGGCGATCAGAATTTCGCGGCCCGGTTCATAGAAGGATTCCAAGCCGTCCCAATGGTCGCTCAGCATGGGGCACCCGCACGCGGCGGCTTCGAAGAGCCGGCCCGACGGGCAATAGCCCATTTCGGCCATCCCCCGGCGGGTGACGTTCAAGGTCAGCCGCGACGAGCAAAAAAAGGCGGGATGCTCCGAGGGCGGCATGTGGCGGACGAAAAAAATGTTGCCGGTCCACGGGAAGTCCGCGGGGTATTGCGCGCCGCCGATCAGAAA
>JAQGHH010000372.1 GCA_028288945.1 Phycisphaerales bacterium | reverse complement strand
CCTCAGCGACGCCTATCCCTCGGAGCATGCGACAGAAAGTCGAGGAGATCCTGAAGGAATCATACGCCTTCATGGACAGCCCGATTTTCGAGCAGAAGGAGATTGAGAAGGAGTTGTTCGACTTCGAAAAGGAGCCGCAACTCCCGATGACTAGCTGGTATCAGCCCACGCGAGACGAAGCGCTCGACGAGGCGATGCACGGCGCGCCGCAGCTTATGAAGGCCGGCGAGGAACGCATTATGTTCCTGCGCTTCAACTTCTCGAAGCGCAAGCTCTCGCGCCTGCAAAAGCTGATCAAGAAAAGCGGCCTGACCCGCAAACGCGCGGAGGATGTAATCGAGTGGCATCGCCGCTTCGAGCACTTCCGCGAATACCTGGTCCGCACGAACCTGGCGCTGGTGCTGGCGATGGCCAAGCGCACGCGGCTGGGCGATGTGGATTTCGCCGAGATCGTCAGTGAAGGAAACATGGCGCTGATTCGCGCCGTGGATAAGTTCAACGTCGATCGCGGCTTCAAGTTTTCGACGTACGCCTGCCGGGCGATCCTGAAGGCGTTCAGCCGGACGTCGCTCAAGTCCAGCCGGCACAAGAGCCGGTTCCCGGTCGAGTTCGAGCCGGACATGGAAAAGAGCGACTGGTCGGACCGGCGTCGCGACGCGGTCGAGGAAGATTGCATCGACGAGCTCAAGGCGATCGTCAACCGCAACCTCGCGGACCTTTCGCAGGTTGAAGAGACGGTCATTCGTCGGCGGTTCAACTGGGAACAGAACCAGGACACCCCGCTCACGCTCGAAGAGGTCGGCCAGATCATCGGCGTGACCAAGGAGCGGGTGCGCCAGATCCAGAACAAGGCCTTGGCAAAGATCCGTAACGTGATGGAAGAAGGCGTCCTGCGAACCCGCACCCGCCCCATCCGCGAACCGGCGGACTGAAGCAAAAGAAGCCAGAAGCCAGTAGAAAGACAAAGGGCGGAACCGAGTGAAAACGGTTCCGCCCTTTTCGTTTGTCTTCGCGGCCAACGATTTCCCCCGTCCCCACTGGCTCCTGGCTTCTGGCTCCTCTGCCCCTCCTCCCCTACGCCGCCTTCGGCCTGAACTGCGCCAGCGCCTCCGGCAGCTTCTTGATCCCCCGGCGCAGCGCCTTCCCCACGGCATACTGCATTGACAGGTGAAACCGGTTCAGCACTTTCGCGTCCGGCTGAATCCCCAGGGCGCGCATCTCGGCGAGGGCCCATTTCCAGACGTGGTATTCTTCTTCGCAACGGCGCTTGTAGTGGTCGAAACCGATGACGTGATGGCCGACCTCGTGCAGGAAGATTCCCAGGCTCAGCACGGTCTTGGGGAACGGCGCTTCGACCCAGCGAATCACGCGGCCGTCATCGTAGCGCACCTGCCACGCACACCCGCTCATGCTGCGCCTCCATTTACGGATTCGCACGCAGTGACGGGCCTTCACCTTCTTGACGATTGATGAATAGTCAGGCATGGGGCTCTCCTGCTATCGACCCGCCAACCGAACCGGATCAATTTCCGCGCGCCCAGTGCCCGCGAAGGAAGCAGGACCGGTAATACCGCGATCGGCAGCAATCCGTCTGCGACGACGGGCAGCCGAATCCACACCCGCACGGCAATCATGCCAGCAACCGCATCGGCAATCGCACCGGCAACCCCTGCGCGATGATAATTGCTACACTCCAATAGTATGACCTGCGCACCAGCCGTTATTTCCGCGTTTTCAGCCGTGCCGACGGTATGGACCTCGACGCTGGTGATGCTCACGCTCTTCACAATTTTCGGCGCGTCCGTGGTGACGTTCTGGCTGCTCATCAATCGCTGGACCGATCGCCGCCATTGGACGGCGCTCGCGGATTGGGGAAGGGAACAAGGCTTCCGCTTCACGCCCTGTAAGGACGGCCGAGCGCCCGCGCCGTTTGACGCAGTCAAACCGCCCCCGCCTCAGGTGCAAATCTGCATGGTCGGCGGGCCGTCCACGCTCCTTCACCTTAAAGGCCCGATGGCCGTGCCGCCAGAATCGGCGGACGAATCTTCTTATCCCCCCATCAACCCACCAGCCGGGGACTGCGAGTGGCATGCGCTGGTGCGCGAAATCGAAACAGAATGGCCACCGACCGGGCTCCGCCCGACCGCGGCTCGCCAGAGCGTTCTGGATCTTTTTTCACTAACCAGCTTTCCACTGCTGGGGAGTACGGAGCGATTCATCGTTTACGCCACGGACTCGACCGCCGCCACCGCCCTCTCCCGTTCCGTCGCCCGCGGTCTGCTCCCGCCGGACATCGGCCTGCTGCTGCACGGCAAACATTTGGTGCTCGATTTTTCCAGCCGCCCGTTCGACTCGATCGAGTTCGAGCGGATGATCGTCCTGGCCAACCAACTCGTAAATCACATGCCCGCGCCGGCCGTCTAATGCGACCGTGCCTCCGCGTTCATTCCTTCCCCCGAAAAATCACGACACCCAAAACTGATTAGTCGCGAGAGCCAAGTCGGCGACCGGCTGGTCCCCCGCGATCCACTTCACGTTCGGGAACCGCCGGAACCATTTCATCTGGCGTCGCG
>JAQGHH010000363.1 GCA_028288945.1 Phycisphaerales bacterium | reverse complement strand
TTCATGTTCCCTTCGACCGCCTTCCCGCAAGCGGGGAAGGGAAATCGGGAGTTCGCGAGGTTTGAGCCGGGGTCCAAGCCGCATGTCGATCCGTACACGCTCGCGGAGCTTAAAGACCTCGAACAGTTTTCCAAAGACCGCGGCGTACACATCGTCCCGGAGCTCGATCTGCCCGGCCACAGCGGCCGGCTCGTCGGCGACGCGCCGGAGATCTTCGGGTTCCCGGGCAACGGGTCCACGGTCAACATCGCGAGCCCCAAGACGATTGCGGCGGTGAAGACGTTGCTCAATGAAGTGATGGACGTTTTCCAAAGTACGCCGTACGTGCATCTGGGGGCGGACGAAGTGGGCCTGGGCGGACTCGAAAGCACGCCCGAGTACAAGGAGATGCTGGCGAAATTCCCGAGCATCAAGAGCCCGCACGACCTCTACTGCAAGTTCATTGTCGACCTGCACGACATCGTCGCGGCACGCGGCAGGAAGGCGATCGTGTGGGAGGAAGCGTGGAACCCCGGCGGCGCGTTTCCGCTGCCCAAGGACACGCTCGTGATGGTCTGGTCGCAGGGAAGGAGCCCGAACGACATCGTAAAAAGCGGCTACGAAATTGCGAACGCGACGTGGACGCCGCTCTATATCGTGCGCGACAACAAGAAGTCGCTCGAGTTTCTGTTCGATTGGGAACTGGCCAAATTCGGGCGCGAGGGGTCGAACGAGTACACAATCCTTAAGGACCCCGCGACACTGGCCGGCGCGCAATTGTGCTCGTGGGAGGATTCAGAATCCATCGAGATCCAGAGCCTGCGTGACCGTCTGGCGTTGGCCGCCGAGCGCGCCTGGAACCCGCAGGCGGGCGGCACGTTCGCGGCATTCAAGTCGCGGCTGGCGCACACCGATTCGGTTTTGGAAAAGCTGGTCAACCCGGTCACGATCCACGTGGACGGGCAACTGGTTCGCGATGAGAACACGTTCGACGAGCCAATCACGATCACGCTCAGCCCGCAGAGTTTGGTCGATCAAGAGGGCCTGACGATCCGGTACACGCTGGACAACAGCCTTCCGGACGCAGGGTGGAAGCCGTACACCGCGCCGATCGAGCTTGCGCAGACGGCACACCTGCGCGCCGGTTTGTTCGATAAGCAGGGCGGTCAGCACGGCTACCTCGTCGGGGGTTGGTATCGGCGGATCGTCATGGTCAAGCCGAACCTCGCGACGCAAAAGCCGGTGACCGTCGGCCCTTCACCCGACCGCGATGACGCGTGGTCGGCGAAGGTGGCCGTGGACGGAAAGGCGGACGAGCCGAACGGGCACTGGGCGTCGTCGGGCGCTGCGCCGCAGTGGCTACAGATTGATCTGGAGAAGTCGCACCCGATCGACTTCATCAACGTCATCACGTATTGGGACGGGAGCAGATCGTATCAGTTGACGGCTGAGGTTTCGGAAGACGGGAAGACGTGGAAGAAAGTGCTGGATTTTTCCGACAACAAGGCGGCCGCGACGGCCGCGGGGTACTCCGGGAAATTCGCGCCGACGAATGCCCGCTACGTGCGGATCAACATGCTTAAGAACACGGCAAACCCGTTCGTGCACATCGTTGAAGTCATCGTCGATGAGGCGAAATAAGCACCTCGCAATCGAACACTTCTTACGCCCCTCCGGGCTGATTGCTTCCGCGGGCATTTCCCACGGCTTACGCGGCGGGCTAAGGTCTCACGCCCTTCCGGGGCTGGGGCGCGGCTACGCGACGGTCTGCGTCACGCCCAGGATCTTCAGCACCTCGGCGGGCGGACCGTCGAAGCTTTCCAACGCGACGTTTCCGACGTAACCGATCGCCTTCCAGCCGGCGGGCGTGGCGTAATACGCGGCGGCGCACAGCGAGCGGAAACGGTTGAAGAAATCCGCCGCCTTGCGGAATTCCGGCTTTGCCGTGGGGGCGAAACAGACGTCGTCGCAGATCGCGTGGGTTTGCTCGGGCTTTAGCTTCGCGAACGAGGCGGCGAAGCGCTTTTGCGATTCGGCTTCCAACCATACCAGGCCCTCGACGATCACCGGGCGGTCGCCTTGCTGCTGCGGGTAGGGGGCAGAGATCCATTCATCGATCATCGCGGGAACGCCCACGGCGCTGGCGGCGGGGCCGAGGTCGTCCCTGGGGATGATCACATCCGCCAGGGCCGTGACCGTCGCCAACTGGGCGTCACTAAACGTGAGCGGCCAGAACGCGCCGGGCTGATGGGGCGTGGCCAGTTTCGGGTCGACGCCGTACCCTTTGGCCGCGACGGCGGGCGGCGCGCCGGCGGCATTCGCGAATGAGTTTCCGCGGCGCGCGGTCGGCGGAAGCGCGGAGACCGCCACCGCCGCCATCACCCATTGCATCGCTTCGCGGCGGGTGACGCGGCCAGAGATGCTAACGTCTACTGACTTGTCGGGGTTGCTCACAGATTTCCTTTCTTCGCCTCGGCGACCAGGTAATCGCACGCCCGCCACGCCAGGGCCATGATCGTCAGCGTCGGGTTTTTGTCGGCATTCGACGCGAACGGCGCGCCGTCGCAGAGGAACAGGTTCTTCACGTCCCACGTCTGGTTCCACTGGTTGCAAACGGATTTCCTGGCGTCGTCGCCGATGATCGCGCCGCCGACTTCGTGAATGATCTTGCCCGGGTTTTCCAAGTTATGGCCGGGCTTCGCGTCTTTGGCATCGCGCACCGTTCCGCCCATCGCTTCGATGAGCCGCGCGAACGTGGTTTCCGCGTGGGCGGCCTGGTTGGTTTCGTGGTCGCTCCATTTCCAGTGGAAACGCAGCACGGGGATGCCCCATTTGTCCTTCACCTGGGGGTCAAGGTCGGCAAAGCAGTTTTCGTTGGGGATCATTTCGCCGCGGGAATAGAAGCCGAGGAATGAGCCGTAATATCGGCGGGCGTCTTCCTTGAATTTCTTGCCGTAGCTGCCGCGGGTGAGGTCTTCGGGCACGGGGTTGTGGCCTCCCGGCATGTCGCGCGAGCCGCCCAGTTCGATGTGGTAGCCGCGGGCGAAATTCAATTTGCCCGCCTTCTGCTCCTTGTAGAGCCACCAGGGCGAGTAGAAGTGATCGCCCCCCGCGCCGTCTTCGTTGTGCGGCGGAATATTCTCCAGCGCCGGGATGTGCCCCTGAAGGCTCGACCCGACCGTGTCCATGATGTACTTGCCGACCAAGCCGCTCGAATTGGCCACGCCGTTCGGGAACGCATTGCTCTTGGAATTGAGCAAGATGCGCACCGTCTCGCACGCGCCTGCGGCAAGGATCACCGCCTTGCCTTTCACCTCCACTGTCGCGCCGGTGGTCTTGTCGATGAAGGTAATTCCGGTCGCCTTGCCTTCTTTGTTGATGAGCACTTCGCTGGCATGGGCGTTGGGAATGATGTCGAGATTTCCCGTCGCGAGGGCGGGGGGAAGGTGAACGGTCGTGGACTGGTAATTGGCCCCGACGTTGCACCCGCGGCCGCAGTCCGTCGCCCAGAAACAGGCCGACCGGTTGGCCATTGATTCCTGGACGATGCGCTGGGCCCACGCATTGCCGGGGTGGAGCCTGGCGGGGATCGTCTTGTAATCCTGGTGCTTGGTGAGCACCGCGCGGTGAATGGAAATGATCGGGATGCCCAGCTTCTTCCCGTGCTTTTGCGCCAGTAGCTCGGCGGCGCGGCCCTTGGGGGCCGGCAGCAAAACGCCCGGCGGAGAGTCGGGCGTATTCTCGAGTCCCTCGTTGGTTCCATACACGCCGATCAGCATTTCCACTTTTGTGTAGTACGGCTCGACATCCGCGTACGAGATGGGCCAGTCGAAACCCAGCCCGTCCCGCGATCGCGGCTTGAGGTCGTATTCGCCATTACGGAGCGAAATGCGGCCCCAATGGTTGGTCCGCCCGCCCAGCATGCGCGGGCGCCACCATTTGAATTCTTCGTTGGGGGTTGCGTGAACGCTGGTGTACGGCTCGCCGGGCACCTGCCAGCCGCCGCCCACGGTGGCGTCGTAAAAGCCGAACGGTTTGTCCGGGGTCGAGTTGCCCATGAGCGGCGCCTGATCGTGCGTGTTGAACATCGGCGTCTCGTTCACCGGGTCATAGCTGCGCCCCGCCTCGAGCATGAGGCACTTGAGGCCCGAAAGCGTGAGCGTGTACGCCGACTGTCCCCCGGCCGCTCCCGAGCCGACGATCACCACGTCGTATTCAACCTTCGCCTTGTCGGCGGAAATAATGGGCATTAGCCGCACCTCGCGTTTGTAGTCTCGAAAGAGGACGAGATCGTAACCGAACCAAGGCCCGACATCATGTTGTACCGGGCACCAATTCGCCTGTTTCCAAAGGCACGCCACGGCGCGCCGGCTCGCGAAAACCGAAGAGAATCAGACAAAACGCCGCGGCACAGAGCGCGACGTTCCAAAGGAACACATGCTGGACCCCATGGGCGGCGACCTTCCCGGCCACCAGATTGCCGACGGACTGCCCGCCGCTGGCGAGCATGACGAAGACGCCTTGCATCGAGTGCCGGAAATTGTCGTCGGCTTGCTCGTTGAAGACCGATTGCGGCAACACGTTGGTCGATATCACGAGCAGACCGTGGAGCACCTGCGTCCCCATTGCAACCCACACCGTTGTCCACAACCCGATCAAGCCGAAACGGACCGCCGTGGCGAGGGTCGCCAACAGCATGAGCCGCTTGATCCCCAGGCCGCGAATGAGCCATCCGCACGAGAAAATGATCGCCGCCTCCACCGTCACGGACAGCCCGGAAGCCGCGCCGAGCCATTGTTGCGGCAGGCCCACGCGCTCGGTCAGGTAGATCGGATAAAAAGCCGATTGAATCTGAGCGACCACGTCCATCAGCACCACCGCGGCACAAAACGCGAGCAGTCGTGGGCCGAGGATTGTGGCAAGTGCCTGGAGCGTGGGGATCTGTCGATTCGCGCCGGCCTCTTCCCTGGCCTCGCGCGCGTCGTGGGAGCGCGGGTCGAGGAGCCGTGTGGACTGCGCCGCCGCCAGCAGCGCGAACCCGGCCCCGGTCATCAGCACGATCCGCAGGTTCATTCCCGCGCGTAGGAAGGCGAACAGCGAGACGCTCGGAATGAGGTATCCGATCGTGCCCCAAACCCGGACAAGGTGATACGGCACTCGCGGCTGCCCATCGCGCCGCCGACGCTGCTGGCTGAAATGAATGCCGTCCTGGAGCGGAAACAGCGGCATCGACGAGAGGCAGTAGCCGGTCCAGATGCAAAGGATCGGCCCCACGCCGTTGACGTACCCGAGACCCAGCAGAAACGCGGCGGTGCAGACCGACGCCAGCGCGAGCAGCCGGCGCGGATCGGCCTTCCCGTCCGCGGCCATCGTCGCCACCGCGGGGCTGAGTACCGCCGCCATGCTCCAGATCGCGTACGCGATTCCGATCTGCGCCTCCGTCAGCCCCGCGCGCCGGAAAAACACCGACACGTACGGAAGCACGGTGCCGAGCATGGCGAACGTGAGAAGGTATTGGAGCCGCGAGTCGCGCATGAAAGCCGGGAGAGAATAGCGGCCGGCCGACGTGGAGGCGAGGGGCTACTCCAATCGCAAAATCGTGAACGACCGGGGCGGGAATGTGTAGTTCGCCTCGCCGTTCTTGAATTGCGCGTTCCAAGCGTGCTCAGATGGCGCGACCCGGCGGGGCATGTCCGCCGTGTTCGTGTCGTTCAGATTTCCAGAGATTTCCGTCACGCGCACGGCGGGGGATGCGGGTGTGAAGCCTTCAAGATGAATTCGAGCGGGAGTGTTCGCGTCGCCCGGATTCATCACCTGAA
>JAQGHH010000328.1 GCA_028288945.1 Phycisphaerales bacterium | reverse complement strand
AGGGCGCGACCGGGTCATTGGGCGCGCTGTCGGATGACGCGAATTTTGTGCTCTGGCGTTGGAACGCGGCGGGGCCGCCGGGCGTCTATTCCGTCAGGCGGAACGCCGCGACCGTCTTCGCGCTGGCATCGGCCGTCCCGGCGCAGGTGAGCAACCTTGCGCCGCTCGCGCCCGATGTTCTCAAAGGGCGGCTGGCCGGGGACCGGAGCGTATCGGTGCAGTCGGCATCGGAAGATACCGAACGGCGCGACAATCTGTGGGCGTGGGTGCTTGTGGCGTGCGCGGGGTGCCTGCTGATGGAGGTGGTGGCGCTGAGAGGGTTTCGGACGTGACGCAGGATGTTTCTTGTAGTGTCCGCACTGCGGACCGTTTCCGGGCCGCCAGCAGAGGGAAGGTCCGCAATGCGGACCCTACAAAATTCGAGCGTAACTCGACGTTCCGCCCCTCACCCTAACCCTCTCCCCCGAGTACGGGGGAGAGGGGACCAGACTCGGCGCTTGTGATCGCTGGTCGAGGATTCGATATGGTTCGATGGAGCGTTCAACCTCTGATCCCGCCGTCGCTGTGGCTGGCGCTGGCGGTTGTCGCGGCGGCGCTGCTGATTTGGTACGCGCTGCGCCGGCCATCGGTCGTCACGCGCCTGCGGTGGACGGGGATCGTGGGATTGATGTCGGTGGCGATCGGGCTGGTGTTGCTGCTGCTGCTCAATCCGATCCGCTCGGAGGAATTGCCGCCGCCGGCGGGTAAGCCGCTGCTGACGGTTCTGGTGGATGCGACCGCGAGCATGAACACGCCCGATGCCGGGAAGACCAGCCGTTATCAAGCCGCGGCGGAGGTCGCATCAAGGCTCGCGGATCGACTGGGCGACCGCTTCGACTTGCGCGTGCGAACGTTCACCGACACGGCCATCGCCGCCGATGCGAAAGACCTCGCCGCCCGGCTGCCCGCGGGGCAGAGCACCGACCTTTCCACGGCCATCAGCGCGTGCCTCGACGAAGACCGCCCTCAGGGGCAGGCGGTGGCGCTGCTCAGCGACGGAGCGCACAACGCGGGGGCGGTGGCCGGCGTGCTCGACGCGGCCCGGCTGGCGAAGGCGATGGCTTCTCCGATTTATACCGAGACGTTTGGCGGTGACGCGGGAGGATTTGATCTGGGGCTGGAGATCCGCTCGCCGCAGGATTTGGCTTTTATCGGGCAGAAGGTGCTCGTCACGGCGCGGGTGACGCACGTGGGGCTTGCGGGTTCCCATCCGAACGTGACGCTGCTTCAGGACGGGAAGGAGGTGGGCCGCGAGCGGGCGGATTTGCCCGAGGGCCTGCCGGGGGAAGTGCGTTTCTGGGTCAGCCGGGACAAGGCGGGGGTTTATCCGTATGAGGTTCGCGTCGAGCCTCTGCCGGGGGAGATGACTCAGGCGAATAACGTCGCCTCCTATGTGCTGCGCGTGGTCGACGAGCCGATCCACGTGCTGCAGATCGAGGGCAAGCCGTACTGGGATTCCAAGTTCCTGATGCGCACTTTGGTGAGCGTGCCGGCGGTGGAGCTGGACAGCGCCGTGCGGATATCCGACGGCCGCATCCTCTGGCGGACCATCGCCCGGACCGGCGGCGAAAGTCCGGCAACGCGCCCGGCGAACGCGGCGGCTCCCGCCGCATCGCTGGCGGCCGCCTCTAATGCCGCGCCAGAGGGCGAACGAACGGAAAAGTGGAAAATCGTCACCGACGCCGCGGCGGTGCTGGGGAGCGCGGAGGTTCTCAATCACTACCAGATCATTGTGATCGGCCGCGACGCCGAGGCGTTCCTTACCGATGCGGGCGTGACCAACCTGCAGAACTGGATCTCGCATTCCGGCGGGTCGCTGGTCTGCTACCGCGGCTCGCCGACGGTGCAGGCCAATGAGCGGCTCGCGCGGCTGCTGCCCGTGAAGTGGACGCCCTCGCCCGAGGCTCGCTTCCACATGAAAATGACCGACCAGGGCCGCGACCTGCACTGGCTGGCCGACGCCGGCGGCGCGGGCGCGGAGGGGGATTCGCTCCCGCGGCTGCCGACGCTGGCCACCACGGCACTGCCCGAGCGGGCGAAGCCGCTGGCGGTCGTGCTGGCCAAGTCGGTTTCCGGCGCGGGCGAGGAATCGCCCGCCGTCGTCTATCAGCCTTACGGCGCGGGGCGCGTGGTGGTGGTCGAAGGGGCGGGCATGTGGCGGTGGGCGTTCCTGCCGCCCATGTATCAGAAGCAGGAGGAAGTCTACGGCATGCTCTGGCACAGCGTGCTGCGGTGGCTCGTCTCCGGCACGGGATTGATGCCGGGGCAGAAGATGACGCTCCGCGCCGAGAAGCTGAGCTTCGCGATGGGAGAGCCGGCGGGCGTTTCGCTGCTGCTGCGCGAGGAGGCGGTGAAAGGCCGGCCCCCTTCCGTCGAGCTGACCAATGAAGCGGGGGGTGAGGCGAAGGCGTTCGTGCCGTCGGCCTTGGCGGACGAGCCGGGCGCGTTCCACGTCGATTTCGGAAAATTGCCCGAGGGGCGATACCGGGCGCGGATCGCCGGCGCGGGGCCGGAGGATACCTTCAGCCGGACGGTGTTTGACGTCCGCCGATTCGGTGAAGAGGAATTGAACCTCAAGGCGCGTCCGGACCTGATGCAGCGGATCGCGGAGAACAGCGGCGGCGCAGTCTTGTCGGCGGACCCGGTGGAGGAACTGGCGGCCAAATTCTCCGAGCACATCGCCCGCGTGCGCCCGCCCCGAATCCAGCGCACCACGGCGTGGGACCGCTGGTATGTGCTGGCGCTGGTCCTGATCGTCTGGGGCGCTTCCTGGTATTTGCGACGCGCCGGTGGGCTGGTTTGACGGTACAATGCCCGAAAGATTCGGCAAAGCGCGAAAGGGGCGCTGACCATGAGCGACACAACCTTGCACGAACGGCTGCGAACCATGAAGCGGCGGCTGCTGGCCGTGGGGGTCAGCGCGTCGATGGGATGGGGCCTGGCGCTGGCGGCGCTGCTGCTGATGCTCAGCATGTGGCTGGACCTGGTGCTGGACCTTGCGCCGGTCCCGCGGGTGATCTGCGGGATCGCGTCGGCGGTGATCGGGCTGGCGATGCTCGCGCGCCTGTCGCTGTCGGCCTGGCGGCAGAGCGCCCCCGCCGCCGTCGCGCGCAGGCTCGACCAGGCCGCCGGGGCGCGGGGGCAGATCCTTTCCGGCGTGGATTTGCTGCTCCGGCCGGCATCGAGCGGGAAAGAGAGCGTTGCGGTTGCCCGCGCGCAAGGCGGGGACGCGCTGACCGCAGGATTGGCAAAGTTGGCGATGGACCGCGCCGCGACGCTCGCGGCCAAGGTCCCCACCGGGGCGGCGGCGCCCGCGCGGCCGCTGTATCGGCCGGCGAGCGGGTTGCTGTGCCTGGGGGCGGCGGCGGTGTTCGTCGGGATGGGGTTGCCGCGACTGGCGGCCACGCAGTGGGAGCGGTTCTTCGACCCGTTCGGCGATCATCCCCCCTATTCCCGCATCCAGTTCACCGTCGCGCCGGGCGACACGAAAGTGATCTACGGCGGCACGCTCGACATCCGCGCCACCACCAACGGCGAGCCGATCGAAAGCGCCGAAGTCGTCTTCAAGACCAATGATTCTTCCGGCGAAGAGGCGCTTCCCATGTTCCCCGAGGGCGGCGGGAAATGGCGCGCCACACTCACCAACATCACCACCCCCGGCCGCTATTTCGTCCGCACACGCGGCGCGCGGACGAAGAAGTTTGACATGGGCGTCACCACGGTCCCAAAGCTGCAAGCGGTGCGCTTCCGCATCACGCCCCCCGCCTACACGCACCGCCCGCCGGTGGAAGGCCCGCTGCCGCCCGGCGGCCTGGCCGCGCTGCCCGGCACGCTGGTGCAGGTCTGGGCGAAGAGCAACCGCCCGCTGGGCGGCGGCACGATTGATGCGGACGTGCCTCAGGGGTTTGCGTCCACTGTTTCGACCGCGGCCGCCACATCGCCCGCAACCGCGCCGGCCACGCGGCCGGCGACCGCCGGAAGGTTCGCACTCGCGCCGGTTGCGCCGGGCGCCAATGAAGTCACCGGCTCGTTTGTCGTCCGGGCGAACGGAAAAATGAGCGTGAAAGTGTCGGACGTGGACGGACAATCATCCACCGACGCGCTAACGGTCCCCGTCACGCTGCTCCGCGACGAGCGGCCGTTCGTGCGCCTCCTGGAGCCCAAGCCCGATTCCTATGCGACCCCGGACATCACGCTGAACATCGAGATATTGGCCGAGGACGATTACGGCGTCTCGCGCGTCGAGCTGTTCCGCGGGCTCGACGATTCGCGGGTGCGGTCGATGCCGCTCCCGGTGCCCGCCGCCCAGCCGACACGGCTGCCCTTGTCGGTGCCGCTGCCGCTGGGGGACTACGCGCTGTCGCCGGGGGACGT
>JAQGHH010000305.1 GCA_028288945.1 Phycisphaerales bacterium | reverse complement strand
CGGACGAGGGAGAGGAGGGATTCAACTTCGACGCGGATCGTCGCGAGGTCGGCGTCGGCCTTGATGCGGTCTTCGGCCTTCGAGGCCAGCTCGGTGATCTTGGGGAAACCGTAGCCGCCGCCCGCGCCTTTGAGCTGGTGGATGGCCTGGCGGAGGCCGTTGAGGTCCTGCTCCTGAAGCAAGGCGGTGATGGAGCCGACGCGCTCGGGGAGGCGCTGGATGAACTTTTCAAGCAGGCGCTTCACGCTCGGTTCGTGTTCCAGTTCGCTACGCAGGCCGGATGAACCATCCGCTACGGGCGATGGATCTGATCCCGCAGGCGTTTCCGCCGCCTGCGTTTCCACGGGCGGGGCATCCGTCTGCTTCGACGCGGCGGCGTTCTCTGCACCCTCCTGTGTCGGCTTGATGAACTTGGCCGTCGCGTGCAGGAGTTGCAGGCGGGAGATCGGCTTCGAGAGATAGTCGGAGCACCCGGCTTCGATGCACTTGACGCGGTCCTCGGCCATCGCGTTGGCCGTCAGCGCGACGATCGGAACGGTGAACCCCAGTTGCCGCAGCGTGCGGGTCGCGCCGTAGCCGTCGAGCTCGGGCATCTGCATGTCCATCAGCACCAGGTCAAACGTCTGAGTCTTCATCATCTCGACCGCCTCGCGGCCATTGGCGGCGATCGCGACTTCCAGGCCGCTGCGGCGAAGGTGCGTGGAGATCAGTTTCTGGTTGTCTTCCCCGTCCTCGGCCAGCAACACGCGGCCATGGAGACGCAAATCGTCCTGGAACTGCTGCTCCGCGCCGATGGAAAGCTGGTCGGCGGTGAGGCCGTGGATCAGCTCCACGCCTTCGCGCACGCCGCCGTCGATCGTAAACGTGAACGTGCTGCCGACGCCCGGATTGGACGTGACGGTGATGTCGCCGCCCAGCAACTTGGCCAGCCGCTTGCTGATCGTGAGCCCCAGGCCCGTGCCGCCGAAGCGGCGGGTGGTCGAGGCGTCCGCCTGCGTGAAAGGCTGGAACAGCTTGGCGATCTGCTCGGGGGTCATGCCGATGCCGGTGTCGGTGATCTCGAAATGGATGCTGTGGCGGAAGTAGGAAATTTCCCGCCGCACGCGCAGCGTCACCGCGCCGGATTCCGTGAACTTGATCGCGTTGCCCAGCAGGTTCGCCAGCACCTGCTTGCTGCGCAGCGGGTCGGTTTCGATCGTCGCGGGGATCTCTTCCGCGAACTCGACCTCGAACCGCAATCCCTTCTTGATCGCCCACGGCCGCGTCAGCCCGATGGCGTCGGCGATGAGTTGCGGCAGCGGATAGACCAGCTTCTCCACCGTGACTTTTTGTGCCTCGATTTTCGAGATGTCGAGCAGGTCATTGATGATCGCGAGCAGATGTTCGCCATTGCGGCGGATGGTCTGCGAGCAGCTCCGGCGGTCGGCCGGGGTCTGGCCGGGGTCCAGCAGCATCTCGGCGTAGCCGAGGATGGCCGTCATCGGCGTGCGCAGCTCGTGGCTGGTGTTGGCCAGGAACGAGCTCTTGGAGAGGTTGGCGAATTCGGCCTGCTCCTTGGCCTTCTGCATCTCCTCCTCCGCGAGCTTGCGGGCGGTGATGTTCTCGTGGGCCACAACGAGGCGCGCCTCGCGATCGCCACCCGGGAACCGTGTGACGCGGCCGAGGAACCACCGCCGCTCGGTGGCCGAATGGGCGGCGTACTCGATGGCGAACTCGCTCCGCTTGTCCGCGAGCACCGCCCGGATTCCCGCGGCAAACGCCGCCGCCTCGGCGGAATTGCGCCCCGCGGCGCCGTCGCACACCATCAGGTAGTTCGACCCGTCCGCCGCCGCGTTCAGCGCGCCGTCGTTGGCCGCGGCGAATTCCCGCCATGCACGGTTCGTCGCGATGATGATGCCCGAGCCGTTCAATATCGCGATGTGCGTCGGCAGCGCATCCACCGTGGAGCGGGCGAATTGTTCCTTGCGCCGGAGGACTTCCTCCGCGCTCGTGCGCTTGCGCATGAACCGGTGGAACATCCAGTTCGCCAGCACCATCACCGCCAGCTCCACCAGCGTGATGGCCAGCGACGCGAGATGAAGCGAAAGCCCCTGCTCGGCCAGGACGCGCGGCATAAAGGCGAAGCGGCGCAGCTCCGCCTGGCGGATCGCGACGGCCAGGGCCTGGATCTGTTCGGCCGGGCCGGGGTCGAGCGCCTTGCCGTTCCCTTCGCGCCCCAGCGCCACCGACCGCTCTTTCACCAGCGGCAGCATCTCATCGACCATCCGCAACTCGTCGGCGCGGTCGGCCACCAGGGTGCGGGTTTCCGCCAGACGGTCGGCGGCCAGGATTCCCGTCTGATTGCACGTTTCGAGGAATGACCGGTCGCCGGTAGCGTCATAGGCGCGGCGAAGGCCTTCGGCCGAATGCAGCAGCGCCGCCGTCGACTCAACTTTGCGCATCACCTCGCTCGGGGAGGAGAGTATTCCGGCATCGGCCTGGACCGTGCCGTAATAGGAAACCAGCCGGACGATCACCAACGTGCCGAGGAACAACCGGAACGCGACCGCGACCGCCTGGTCTTTTGCCTGCGCCTTGATTTGACGTCGTTCCACCGGTTCTCCCACCCGGCGTGCCCAGACGCCGGGACATCCTTCTTCCTGTGTTCCTATCGGCGCACAATTCGGGGCGGTTGATGATCCGCGTCGCTTTATCCGGGCGGGGAGGGATACGCGGGGGAAACGCCGTCTGATAATTCCACGGGTTACAGATGTGCGGAGAGGTGGACGACACACCGCCCCCCGGCTCAGCCGTCGCGGGTTTCGGCCGGTCCCTATTATAATGCCCCCATGGATACCGTACGCGTGGGGATCATCGGCTTTGGCAGGATCGGCGCGGACCATGCGAAATGGCTGGCCGAGGCAAACGGCGCGCGGGCGACGGCCGTCGCGGACGCCACGCCGGCCCGGCAGGAGCTGGCCCGCTCGCGCGGGCTCACCGCCTACGCCACACCCGCCCAGATGCTGGCCGAAGGCTCCATCGACGCCGTCCTCGTCTCCACGCCCACGGCCATGCACTTCGAACACGCCTCGCAGGCCCTGGCGGCGGGGAAGCACGTAATGGTCGAAAAACCAATGGCGCTGGACCTCGCCCAGGCCCGCGCGCTCTGCGATCAAGCCGACGAGCGCGGACTCGTGCTCACGGTCTTTCACAATAGAAGATGGGACGCAGACTACCTGACCGTGCGCGATGCCGTCGCATCCGGAGCACTGGGCAAATTAATAAATATCGAAAGCCGCCTGGGCCAGTTCATCAGTTGCGTCGGCCCCGCCGCCAAAGAATATCGCCCCAACTGGCGCAACGAAGCCAACTTCGGCGGCGGCGGCCTCTACGACTGGGGCAGCCATTTCCTCGACCAACTCTGGCGCCTCCTCCGCCCCGCCCGCCCCCTCCGCGTCTTCGCCCAACTCCGCGGCAACGTCTGGAGCACTGACTGCGACGACTTCGCCCGCATCCTCATCGACTTCGACAACGGGATAGCCGCCCAGGTGGACATCAACACCACGACGACTTCCCCCCTCCCCCGCTGGCGCCTGGACGGGACGAACGGCTCCGCCTCCAGCCCCCACAGCCCCAGCTACGATTCCGAGACTTGGGCCGACCTCCGCTTCGTCCCCGCAAACGCCAACCCCTACACCTTCCCCCGCGCCGCCCCCGGCCTGACCGAAACCCAAATCTGGGAACACTTCGCCCGATCGATTCAAGGCAACGGCAAACCCGCCGTCACCGCCCGTAGCGTCCTTATGACCATGGCCCTGCTGGATGCCGCCAGAGAAAGCGGCCGCACGGGAAGGGCGGTCGACATCACCGAGCCGCTGCCGAACGAGTGAGGTTCCCTTCACGGCTTTTTCGCCAGTGCGTCCTTCACCGTCTGATCGAGATCCTCGGCGGCGATTTCCTTCGCGATGATTTTCCCGTCCGGCCCGATCAGCCAGACCGACGGGATGGCGCCGATGCCGAACGTCTTCCACGCCGACGGCCCGGCGAAGCCCTGTAGCCAGGGGAGCTTTCGCCCGAGCAGGTATTTTGACGGTTCGTTGGGGCGGTCATCGACGCTCACGCCGATCATCACCAGGCGCGGGTCATTGGCGTACGTCTCGTGCAGGCGTTCCATGTGCTTGAATTCCGCGATGCACGGGCCGCACCAAGTCGCCCAGAAATCCAAGAGGACATACTTGCCGCGATAATCCTGCAGCTTCAGACGGCCCTTGTCAAAATCGGCCGGCTCGAACGCCGGCGCCATCTCGCCGACCTGCGGACGGTGCACCGCTCCCAGTTCGATCGATCCGGCGTCCAGCGGCTCATCGCTCCGCCCGCCGGGCATGTCCGCCACCTTCACCTCCATCTCGGCGGCGGCTTCCTGCCGCAGGAAGCTGGGGTCATCCGGGGCGGCGCGCAGCACATTCACGTGCAGCGTATATTGCCCCGCCGGCACATCCTCGAACCGTAGCGATCCGTCCGGCTTCATCGGCGCGACAATGGATTTCACACGCCTGGCATATTGCTGGTAGG
>JAQGHH010000296.1 GCA_028288945.1 Phycisphaerales bacterium | reverse complement strand
GCCCAAGGAGAGCGAAGCGGTCATATCGCCGGCGGTCGACAAAATGATCGAGACCTTTTCGATGGCGCCCGCCGCCACACAGCCGGCGGCGAAGCCGGAAAAATGATCAAACAACTTTTCGCGGGATAGGCGCCCCGTCCATGACGCAAGCCGGCATCGGACCCAACCGTTTACTGACCGCTAAGTCGTTAAAGCGCGGTCGGCAGTCCGGCGCCTTGAAAACAGGATCGTAACAGGCTCTGGTTTTCTCCGATGTCCCGCAGATGCCGCGCCGCTTCGCGGTGTAGGACGTCCAGTTCATCAATGTTGTGGTTGGCCATCCTGTGATACTTGGCCAGCGACCAGATCCCCTCCTGCGGATTGAGGTCGGGGGAATAAGGCGGCAGATAATGAAGAGTTAGCCGGGGGTGTTCGGCCAGAACCTCCTTCACGATCGGAGACTTGTGGGCCTGCAGGTTGTCCCACACCAGGTCGACGGGCCCGTGAGGGTATTCCGCCAGCACGCGGTGGAGGAACGAAGCGCACTGTTCGCTCCGGACGTAGCTGTCGGGGTAAAAGTCGCACAGCAGTTGGAGGCCGCCCGTGGCCGGCTGCAGTGCGACCGCCCCCAGCACGCTGACTTTGCGCCGATGACGGTTGCGGTACGGCACCACGGGCGTCTGGCCGACCCGCGCCCAGGTCTTTTTGACGCTGGGCATCATCATGAATCCCACTTCATCGGCCGCCAGGATCACGCCCGACCCGGCGATACTTTTTTTAAAATTCCCGGCCAGACCTCGCGCCTCCAGGCTTCGACCCGGGCCTCGTCGCGTTCCTTGGCCCGGCAGGCCGGCTTCTGCCAGCTGAAGCCCAGGTCACGCAGCAGAAAGCCCACCGTGTCGTGATGATAGCTCACGGCGAATTCCCGCCGGATCAAATCGGCGATCAAGGACGTCGTCCATGGATAACGTTCGAACCCGCATTGGCCGGGGGTCAGCAACAGCAGTTGCGCCAACCGCTCGTGCTGCTGCGGGTTCAGCCGGGGTTTGCTGCCGGGGTGCTTGCGGGAACCGAGCCCGTCCCGGCCACAGGCGTTGTAAGTCCTACGCCACCGCCGCACCGTCTGGGGGCCCACCTTCAAACTCCTGGCGATCGAACCGCTGGGCAAATCCTGCTCGAACATGTTGGCGGCGAACATCCGAACTTTTTCCAACTCGGTCGCACTTCCCTGTGTTCTCATCCGTGCGGTATATCAAGGAATTGACCAAAGCGCGAGGGCCGCGCGCTATGACGACTTAGCCGTCAGTAGCCGCTCCGCTTGCCTGCGGTGAGCGGAGTCGAATCGCGAGGCGCGTTTCGCGCCAGCGAAAGGAGAACGCCCCGCAAGCGGGGGCGGCTAAACAATGGCTCAGCCCGACCGCGCGTTGGCCGCGCGGAGGAATAAAGAAAGGCGCAAAAAATGCCGGCCCGGCAACGATGGGACATTCACCGACCCATTTTGCAAGAAAAATTTCGCCCTTTTTCCGGGAAATTTGTTTTTTTCTGGGAGACTACACGATATATCCGAGAGTTAAGATCCTTAGCAACCGGGAACTACCATAAGTGCGATACCGCTTCCGAGGACTAGTCAGAGACACGGGCAAGGCTGTCGAAGGGCAAGTCGAGGCGGACACGGAGGAGTTCGCCTTTCACCTGCTGGCCAACAACGGCATCGTCACGGAGTCTCTGCGCCCCGACCCGCGGCCGGAGGACATCCGCCCGCCGGTGCCCCCGCCTCCCGCTGCGCCGTTGCTCCCTCCGATGGGTTCCATGACGCCCGGCATGGCGCGCCCCGCGACCCCCATGCCCGCCGGCTACCCTCCACAGCCCGGGTATCCGCCGCAGGCCGACTATGCGCCACAGCCCGCGGCGCCTCAAGCCACCTATCAGCCGTCGCCCGGCCAGACGCCGGCCGACACCACCCCCATTCCCGGCGCCCCCGGCATGGTCAACGCCATTGATAGCGCCCTCGATAGCAGCAGCTCGCAGATCGAGTTCGATGCCCTCAACGAAAAGTTCCGCGGCAAAAAGGTCTGGGTCATCGACCGCGACAAGATCAAGCGCAACGTCGCCCGCGTCGTGGATCAGGCCCTCAACCAAAGCCTCAGGGACGACGCCGGCACCCGCGAAACCCGCGAGCGCGTCGCCGAGGCGATCGAAGGCCTCTTCAAGGACAACCGCAACCTCACCAGCCAGCAGAACGCCAACAGCCAGCACCTGGACAAGCAGGTCAGCCGCCTCAGTAACCTCCTCAAGCAGTTCGAGAGTTCCCTGGCCACCATGCAGATGGCGGTCCGCGGGATCGGCGCGGGCGGCGGGGGCGGCGGCGGATTCACGCCGCGGCGGTACATCGGCCAGCAGAAGCAGGGCCTGCACGAGGAACAAAACGCCGTGCTGTTGGAAATCTTCAAGTCCAACATCGAGCTGCTTCGCAACATGGAAGACGAGATGCACCGCGTGAACAGCGCCGCCGACGCCGCCCTCGCCCAACCCGCCGAGTCGGGGAACGCCGGGACTTGAAGTGGCGGCGCGTCTTCAATCTGATCGCGCAAAGACGCAGGAGTTAATCGCCACGACCGAATTTTTCGTGCCTCCCGCCCGTGTCCGCTGTGGTAATATGCGCACTTCCACATTTGTGGACCAAGCCAACTAACCCCGTTTCAGGAGAACGACCCCCATGCTCGACAGCAACTCACCCGCCGCCGCCCGTCCGGTGGTGCCCACGCCCGGCAAGACCATCCTTTCTGGCAGCGACGTTGACACCGGCGTGACCGCAAAAGCGATGCTACTGGGCATCGACCTTGGCACCAGCCGCTCGTCCATCGTTTCGTACAGCGGAACGCGCAAGACCGTGGAAACCTACGTCGGCTTCCCCAAGGACGCCGTCAGCCGCAAGTTCCTCAAGCAGGACGTCGTCTTCGGCAAGGCCGCCCTCGACAACCGCCTGGCCCTCGACCTCTATCGCCCGCTCGAGAAGGGCGTCATCAAGGGTTCCGAGGAAGCCAACAACGACCCCACCCGCCGCGATAAGAACCTCCAGGCCGCCAAGCTGCTGCTCAAGCATCTGGTGGACCTCGCCAGCCCCGGCCGCGACGAGATGCTCTTCGGCGTCATCGGCGTGCCTTCGCTGGCCACCCAGAAGAACAAGCAGGCGATCCTCGAGATCGCCCGCCAGGTGCTCGACAGCGTCATGATCGTCTCCGAGCCGTTCACCGTCGCCTACGGCATGGAGAAGATGGCCGACGTGCTGGTGATCGACATCGGGGCCGGCACCACCGACTTGTGCCGCATGCACGGCACCGTCCCCACCGAAGAGGACGAAGTCAGCTACACCGTCGCCGGCGACGCCGTCGACCAGAAGCTGCACGACCTGATCATGGCCCGCTACCCCCGCGCCCAGATCACCGTCAACATGTGCAAGTCGATCAAGGAGCAGTACGGCTTCGTCTCCGACACCAAGGACCGCGTCGTCGTCACCTTCCCCGAAGACGGCAAGCCCTCGGCCCACGACGTCACCGACGAAGTGAAGGCGGCCAGCGAAATCCTCGTGGCCCCGATCGTCGAAGGCATCCAGAAGCTCGTCTCCAGCTTCAACCCCGAGTTCCAGGAACGCCTCCGCCACAACGTCATCCTCTCCGGCGGCGGTGGGCTGATGCGCGGCCTCAACAAGCGCATCGAAGACGCCATGAAAGAGTACGGCGGGGCACGCGTCGTCGTCGTCGATGAACCCCTCTACGCCGGCGCCAACGGCGCGCTCCAACTCGCCATCGACATGCCCGGAGAATACTGGCAGCAACTGCGGTAACCGCCGCGGTCACAACGCCGATTTG
>JAQGHH010000281.1 GCA_028288945.1 Phycisphaerales bacterium | reverse complement strand
GCCGACGGGCAAAAGTCCAAGCCGCCTTATCCACCGAGCACGGCCATCGGGCGCCTCATCTGGCACTGGGACTCGCTGCAAACCGCGGCCCCGGGCAGTGATCTTTGGCCGGTGACATGGGCAAAGGATGACAATCTCTATCTCGCTTGGGGCGACGGAGGGGGCTTTGGCGGCACCGACCAGGACGGCCGCGTCGCCCTGGGCTTCGCACGAATCGAAGGTACGCCGCAACAGTTCATCGGCATCAATGTGAACGGCGGCAAGCACCCTGAGCATCGCGCCCCCTTTCCCGAGCACGGCAAGGCGGGAGGCATCCTCGCCGTCGGCGACCGGCTCTACGCGTGGCTGAACACGCAAAACGGCAAGTGGCCGGGCGTGGACCAGGCGTTGATCTGGTCCGATGATCAAGGCGCAACATGGAAGCAGAGCCAGTGGGTCTTCCCCAAAGGCAACGGTAACCTGAAGCCGGCCACGTTCCTGAACTTCGGAAAGGGACACACGGGCGCTCCGACACGCCTTCAGGGCTACGTGTATTTCTACGGACAAAGACAGGGCGAAAAAAACGACACTTTCCTGGGCCGCGCGCCGACGGACAAGCTCACCAACCGCACGGCCCTCGAGTTCTTTTCCGGTCATGACCGGGAGACGCCGACATGGTCATCGGACGTGAGCCACGCGCGTCCGGTGTTTACCGATGCCCATCCTACCGGCGACCTGGCCAGCGTCGTGTACGTGCCCGCCCTGAAGCGCTACCTTTTGACGAATTTCCACACTGGCCCCGGCGAGCTGGGCGTCTTCGACGCGCCGCAGCCTTGGGGGCCGTGGACGACGGTCGGCTACTACGATGAGTGGGGACGGATGGGAGCCGAAGGGGAAGGATTGACCTGCAGCTTTCCCGCCAAATGGATCAGCCCCGACGGGCTGACGTTATGGTGCGTCTTCAGCGCCTACGGCGAGGGGCCCAAGCGGGGCATCAATGCGCACGACAAGTTCAACCTCGTAAAAGCAACGCTCGAACTCAACAAAGAAGACGGGTTGCCGTAACATTACGGAAATGAGGCATGTCGTCGGATTACTGCTTTTGCCGATCGTGGGAATGAGCTGTGGACCTGCGCCCCAGCCGACGACGCAGACAAGCCCGCTTGCGACCAACGCATTCACGGAAACCGTCCCGAACTCCACCGTGCGATTCATCATGCGCCCCGTGCCGGTGGCCGCCGCGGCACCATCTCTCAAATCTGCTCCCTTCTGGATCGGCGAAACTGAAGTCACCTGGGATGCGTATGACGTGTTCCTGCTGCGGCTCGACGTCCCGATCGAGCGCCGTGGCACTGTGGAAGCCGACCCTGGTGCTGATGCTGTCAGCCGGCCCACGCCGCCTTACGCTCCGCCCGACCGCGGGTGGGGGCACGATCATTTCCCCGCCATTTCAGTGACTTTCCATGGGGCCCAGCAGTATTGCCGCTGGCTCTCGGAGAAGACGGGCCGCCGATATCGACTGCCCACCGTCGCCGAATGGCAATACGCCTGCCGGGCGGGCGCGAACGATGATTCAAGTGCTCATGCCGAGCGTGCGTGGTTTGCGGAAAACGCTTGCGAAACCACCCACCGCGTGGCGACGAGGAAGGCAAATGCATGGGGGATCTACGACATGCTCGGCAACGTAGCCGAGTGGTGTACGGATGAAAACAACAAGTCCGTGGTGTGTGGAGGATCTTTCCTCAGTCCCGCCGACGAGACCCGGTACGCCTCCTATCAATCCCAAGCCCCGGCGTGGAACCAGAGCGATCCAGCCTTTCCGCGCAGCAAATGGTGGCTGTCGGATGCGCCGTTCGTCGGATTCCGAGTCGTGTGCGAAGGGCCTCTTCCCGCGAAATAATCACGCGGCTGCCGCGACCAGGCGCTTTTCCAGTTCCGCCTTCGGCTGAAGCCCGACGATGCGCTCCACCAGTTGTCCGCCCTTGAACAGCAGAAGCGTCGGGATGCTGTCGATGTGAAATCGCGAGGCCGTCTCGCGATTCTCGTCGACATTGAGCTTCGCGACCACCCACCGCCCCCGCGATTCCGCCGCAAGCTGGTCGATGGCCGGTGCAATCATCCGGCAAGGCCCGCACCACGCCGCCCAAGCGTCCACCAACACCGGCATCGTCCCGGCCTCGAGCACGTCTCGTGCAAACGTCGCGTCCGAAACCACTACCGGTTTGCCGCCGGCCGTCGCCGCGGCCTCCGGCATGGCGTTGGCCATGTCGAGTTTCGTCTTGCAACGGGCGCAGACCGGCTGCATCGTCTTGCCGCGTTCGTCCACCCGGTTCTTCGCCCCGCACGTGGGGCAGATGATGATCGCCATGAATGCTCCTTCACCCGCACGTCGCCATGCCTGTCGATTCTAGCCCCCCAGTCAAGCCATCGGCGCGGCGAACACGGCCCATGCTGAGTCCGCTCGGCGTTGAGCTTTCCGCCCCGCCTGCTACCATCGCGCACGACCGCACGTCGCGTTCATTCTTGGATTGGATGGGGCTTGGAGAGGAAGCATTTATGAGATTTTCAAACAGATTCCGGGTGTGGATTTCCTGCCTTGCACTCGCATGCCCCGCCTGTGCCCCGAATCACGACAGCACGCCTGTCACGAAAGCGCAAGCGACCCCGGTGGCTCAAGCTTCCATTGCGACGGCGCCTGCCACCGCTGAGCGCCCGCTTCAATACCGTGCCGCCGACTGCCATCTTCATCTCGTCGACTTCCTTCAGCACACCGACGGCATCCAAGCCGCGCTGAAAGCCATGGACCGGGCCGGCGTCGAAGAAGCCGTGGTCAGCGGCATGCCTCTTGTGAAAGAGTGGCCGCAGGAGGAACGCCTGCGGCCGGAGTATTACCTGGAAGACGACTCGCGCTGCTACTGGTATTCCGCCACGGACGTGCTGGTCGCGCGCGAAGTTCAGTCCCTCCCGCCCGATCTGCAAAAGCGGTTTCACCCCACCATCTGCGGCTTCAACGGCGCAGACCGCAACGCGATCGACCACGTCATGCGGATGATCGACTGGTACCCCGGCTTCTGGCAGGGCATCGGCGAAGTGATGACCCGCCACGACGACCTCACCGCCCTCACCTACGGCCAACCCGCCCGCGCCGACAACCTGGCCCTCGGCCGCGTGTTCACCTTCGCCGGGCAGCACGATCTGCCCGTCTTTCTTCACTCCAACATCGGCTCGGTCTGGAAGCATGAGCCGATCTACCTGCCTGAAGTGGAGACGGCCGTCCGCGAGCACCCACGGACGCGTTTCGTCTGGTGTCACGCCGGCATCAGCCGACGGATCGAAATCCCGACGCTCACGAAGGACTTGGAAGCCCTGGTCCGCAAATACCCCAACCTCTACGTGGACGTATCGTGGGTCGTCTATGACAACGACCTCGCGAAGGGCGGCAAGCCCGATCCGCAGTGGCTCGCGCTGATCGAAGCGTTCCCCGACCGCTTCATGATCGGCAGCGACAAGGTCGGCCATTTTGCCGACTACCCCCATGAGATCTTAAGGTATTACCCGTTCCTCGACGCACTCAAACCAGCGACCGCCGACAGGCTCGTGCGGGGCAACCTGCTCTCGGTTCTGCCCAAGTCCGGCGCGCGATTGACGGAAGAGGAAACCTTCTCCCTCCACGGCCACCGCCCCACCGGGACAGAATTACTAAAAGAGAAACCCGTCGCGGCCGCGACCGGGCAGATCTCAAACAAATAGCGGCCTGAATGCGGTATCATGTCTGCGCGTTTGAGTTTTGCGAAGGCCTCGCCATGAGAGCCAAACCATTTCCCTTCGCCCTTGCGGCCCTGCTGCTCTGCGCCCCGCTGACGTTCGCGGAGGCGCCGGCGCGCGAGTTCGTTCGCGACGACCCACTCACTTCGCAACGGACGGCATGGTACCGCGAGGCGAAGTTCGGGATGGTCATTCACTGGGGCCTCTATTCAGTGCCCGGCGGGCAGTGGAAAGGCCGCGATGGAAAATTGCATGACGTCCCTGGTCTGGGCGAATGGATCATGCACGATGTGAGCATCCCTATTCCCGAATACGAGCGCCTCGCCAAAGGCTTCGACCCGTTGAAGTTCGACGCGAAGGATTGGGTGCGCGTCGCGAGGGACGCGGGGATGAAATACATCGTCATCACCTCCAAGCACCACGACGGCTTCTGCATGTTTGCCACGAAGGCGACGCCCTACAACATCATCGATGCCACGCCTTTTCACCGCGATCCGCTCAAGGAA
>JAQGHH010000260.1 GCA_028288945.1 Phycisphaerales bacterium | reverse complement strand
CGTTTTTCCGCCCGGCCGGTGCGAGCTTACTGGTCGCAGTACTGGCCTGCAATTTCGTCGCGGGCGCCGCCAAAGTAGAAACCCCGGCCGCAAGTCGCGCTACCGAGCCCGTCTCGGCATTTCATGTCGATGTCAAAGAGACGGTGGAATTCCTGGCCTCGGACGACCTCGAAGGCCGCGGCGTGGGGACCGCCGGCCTCGACAAGGCCGCGGAGCGGGTCGCGGACGATTTCCAAAAATTGGGCCTCAAGCCGGTGCCGGGCTTCAATGATTATTTCCAGCCGTTCACGATGACGACATCGGTCTCCCCTGACCCGAAGACGTCGCTGGCCCTGGACGACAAGAAATACACAATCGGCACTGAATTCAATCCCGCTTCGTTTTCGGGAGAGGGCAAGTTCGACGCCCCGGCAATCTTCGTCGGTTATGGAATTACCAGCAAGGAAAACAACTACGACGACTACGACGGGCTGGACGTAAAGGGCAAGGTCGTGGTGGCACTGCGATTTGAACCGCACAATTCTGCGGGCACCAGCCGCTTCAACAAGGAGGACTGGTCGAAGGAGGCGCACCTGACCCGCAAGGCGAAGGTCGCCTCTGAGCACGGGGCGGCGGCGCTGGTCCTGGTCAACCCGCCGACCTATCACGTCGGCGACATGCTCATGTCCTTCGGCTCGCAGTTCCCCGGAGAGAAGTCTTCAATCCCCGTCATTCAGGTCCGCCAGTCGGTCGCCGACGCGTGGCTTCAGCAGGGAACCCACAAGACCCTCAAAGCATTGCAAGAGGAAATCGATAAAGACGGCAAGCCCGCCTCGGCCGGATTGGAGGGCGTAAAGCTTGCGGGCGCGGTGGTCATTCATCGCGAAGAAAAGCAGGTGAAAAATGTGGTCGCCGTGCTGCCCGGCAAAGGAGAGCATGCGGATGAGTACGTGGTGATCGGCTCGCACTACGATCACCTGGGCTGGGGCGGGTTCGGCAGCCTTTCGCCCGGCACGCACGCAATCCATCACGGGGCGGACGACAATGCTTCGGGCACGTCAACCATGCTCGCGCTCGCGGATCATTTCGCGCACGCGGGACCGCAGGCCAGAACAATCGTCTTCATTGCCTTCACGGCGGAGGAAGAGGGCTTGATCGGCTCGCAGCATTTCGTGAGCCATCCGCCGATCCCGCTGGAAAAGGTGGCGGCGATGCTCAACCTCGACATGGTGGGACGCGTGCGCAACAACCTGCTCTACGTGGGCGGCGGGGGCACCGCGCCGGGTTTTGACGCGATTTTGAAGGAGGCGAACGTCGGCTCGCCGCTGGTGCTCAAGACCTTTGGTCGCGGCGGATACGGGCCCAGTGACCACATGTCTTTTGCCCAGAAGAAGGTGCCGGTGATGTTCCTGTTCAGCGGCATGCACATGGACTACCACCGCCCCACCGACACCGCCGAGAAAGTGAATTTCGACGGGATGAAGGATGTCGCCGCGTTCGCGACGAAAATCGCGAATTCGATGGTCGCGATGCCCAGGGAGAAGTACGTCGACGCCGCCGACACGACCGGCGGGATGATGGCGGCCGGCCACGGCACGGGCTCGAGCGTCACGCTCGGCGTCGTCCCCGACTACAGCGAAACCGACACGACCAAGGGCGTCCGCATCACCGGCACAGTCCCCGGCTCGCCCGCCGAGAAAGCCGGCCTCAAGGACGGCGACGTCCTCGTCCGTTTCGGCAAAGACAAGATCGACACCCTCTACGACCTGACCGATTCGCTCTCGCGAGCAAAGCCGGGCGACATGGTGAAGCTCGGCGTGGTGCGCGATAAGCAAACGGTGGAATTGGACGCGACACTGGTGGAGAGAAAGGGATAATCTCACGCCCCCATTGGGCCTAGGAGAGCGGCGCAGTCGTGGCACGGGTTGGAAACCCGTGCCACGATGAAAGTTTGTCGGTTCGGCTGTGCCGAATGTCCCCTGTACACGAAGACACGTTCGGCACAGCCGAACCTACATGTAGGAAATCCAATACATGCGACCACAGATTTCACAGATTAAGGACGGGGCTATGGACCGCTGAATTTAATCTGTGAAATCTGTGTAATCTGTGGTCGCGTCTCTTTGGTCTTCCCGGCCGCACTTTAGATCAATCATGCAGAACGCCATCATCATCGTCGATCACGGCTCCCGGCGGGACGAGAGCAACAAAATGCTCGAGCAGGTTGCCGCGTTGTTCTTCGAGCGGTTCCGCGCGAAATATGAGATTGTCGAGCCCGCGCACATGGAACTGGCCGAGCCGTCCATCGCGACGGCCTACGCCCGCTGCGCGGCGCGCGGCGCCCGGCGGATCGTCGTCGTTCCCTTCTTCCTGGGCCCGGGAAAACACTGGACGCAGGACATTCCGCGACTGACGGCCGAGGCCGCCGGGCAGTTCCCGGAGACCACGTACCACGTCTCCCCCACGCTCGGCACCGACGACCTGATCCTCGATCTGCTCGACAAGCGCGCCACGCACTGCCAATCCCACGGCTACCTCTGCGACATTTGCAAGGGCACGCTGCGCAGCGGTTCCCAGTTAAGTGCGGAGTGTAAAGCGCAGAGTGCAGAATAAGAGTTCGTCGCGAACTCTGCATTCTTCGCACGATTTACTTTGCATTCTGCACTCCGCATTCAGCACCTACCTCTCGCAGCTGTCCGCACGCAGCGTTGACGTCGTCGCCGCGGGTGTCGCGGGCGTGGGCGACTACGCCGGCATCGCGAAGGGTCGTGAGAAACGCGACCACCCGTTCGCGGCTCGGGCGGCCGTAAACGCGGCCGCTTAGGCCGGCGCCGATCGGGTTGTAAGGGATCACGTTGACGTGGGCGCGAAAGCTGTTCATCAGAGCGGCCAGCGTTGCCGCATGCTCGTCGGAATCGTTCACCCCCGCGAGCAGGCAGTATTCAATCGTGACGATGCGTCCAGTGCGCTCGTGGAAGCGCCTGGCCGCGGCCATGATGTCGGCCACCGGGTATCGCCGATTCATCGGAACGAGCGTCGCCCGTGTGGCGTCGTCGGGGGCATGCAGTGACAGCGCCAGGTGCACGTTCAAGTCGGCGTCCGCCAGGGCGTCGATCCCGGGAACGATGCCCACGGTCGAGACCGTCACCTGCCGCCAGCCCAGCGCGCCCATCTCCGGGGCGGCGATGCGTTTGATGGCGTCCAATACGTTCGGCAGGTTCAGCAGCGGTTCCCCCATCCCCATGAAGACCAGCGAAGTGAGCCGCCTGCCCGCCGTCGCGGCTGCGGCGCGCAGATGAAGGAACTGCTCGACGATTTCACCCGCGGAGAGGCTGCGTTCGAGGCCGCGGCGGGTGCTGGCGCAGAAATCACAGCCCATCGCGCAGCCGATCTGCGAAGAGACGCACGCCGCGGCGCGAT
>JAQGHH010000663.1 GCA_028288945.1 Phycisphaerales bacterium | reverse complement strand
GCGGCGGTGCCCGCGTAGCCATGCCCGCTTTCGATCACGTCCGGATACAAAGTCCCCTGCGCCAGAAACGCGGCACCTTCGATGCTTTGGGCCTCGCGCTTGAAGACTTCGATAAACTCCTTGCCGATGATCTTGCGCTTCTGCTGCGGGTCGCTGACGCCTTTTAGCTCACGCAGGAACTGGTCCGCGGCGTCACTCGTGATCAGATGAATCTTGAAATGGTCGCGGAAGGTGGATTCGACCAGCTCGCGCTCGTTCTTGCGCAATAGGCCGTTGTCCACGAAGATACAGTGGAGCTGATTGCCGATCGCTTTGTGCAGGAGCGCCGCGACGACGGAGGAATCGACGCCGCCCGAGAGGCCGCAGATCACTTTGCCCGCCCCCACCTGCTCGCGCACCCGGCGGGTGGTTTCTTCGATGAAGTTGCCCATCGTCCAGAGGCCCGAGCACTTGCAGATGTCGTAGAGGAAGTTCTGGAAAATCTGCTCGCCGCGGGGGGTGTGGGTGACTTCCGGGTGAAACTGCACGCCGTAAAACGGCCGCGTGCTGTGCTTGGCCGCGGCATAGGGGCAGGTGGGCGTCGTGGCCAGTGGGATGAACTCGGGAGGCAGCTCGTGCACCTGGTCGCCGTGGCTCATCCACACGGTCGTCTCCTGGGGCAGCCCGCGTACCAGCGGATCGTCCTGCTTAACGGTGAGCTTGGCCCGGCCATACTCGCGCGCCTTGGCCGGCTTCACCTGCCCGCCGAGGATCTGCGCGCCAAGTTGCATGCCGTAGCAGATGCCGAGGATGGGCACACCCAGGTCGAAGATCTTCGGGTCACATTTCGGCGCGTTGGGCTCGTAGACGCTGCTGGGCCCGCCGCTGAGGATGATGCCCTTGGGGTTGAGCTTTTTGAGGTCGCCAACGGGGATGTCCGGCCGCACGAGTTCGCTGTAAACCCCCTTCTCCCGCACGCGGCGTGCGATGAGCTGGGCGTACTGCGAACCAAAATCCAGGATGGGGATTACTTCGTCTCGCTGCATCCGGATTAACTACCGCAATCGGCGGAAAATTGCAAAATGGCAGTCGGGGTCTGGAAGTGACCAGTACACGGACAAAGCGCGAAGAAAATTTGTTCCAAAGGCTCTGCCCCAACGTCGTGCAATGCATTCGTGCAACGATCGTGCATTCCCTACAAGCGCTACCGCATTTTTGATAGCGCCAAGGCCGTTCGTGCACGATCATGCACGAAAATGCACGATTTAAAGGCATGTTTCAAGCAAACTTACGATAAATAATCGAAATCGCCGTATCCAATGATGCTCAATCGCCTTACGCCATTTGATCTGCGCCGCGCGTTGGGCTGTGCATGCAGGGCCGATCGCCCGCGTCCTGCGTAGATGAAATGGAGAATTGCCTAGCGGCTAAACATTTGCTCAGCCTCTCTGGCTTTGTCCGCGCGACGAGGAGGAAACAGCCCACTTATCCTTGGCCCAGTCCAAGCAGCAGCGCGCCCAACAGAACGAAAAGACGCCCGCCACGACAAACAAAAACGCCCTCTTTTGTGATCGGCGTCCTTCGGACGTTAGTAGAGAGGGATACAGCAAAATGCTATAAGGAACTCCCCGCCGGAAGAATAGCGGGATTCCGGGTCGATGCCGTGCAAAGGAAGCCAGAATTGACGCGATGCTGTGTTTCGGAACACACACGCCGGGGCGGCTGTGCCACAACGCGTCACGACAGGATTGACGCGCTAATTCGCTCCTCGCGCACGACGGATCGATGGGCGGATTCACTGGCGTCGCGCGGCGCGACCTGCGGCGCGGGGATGGCGTGGTGGGCGGAGACTTCGACGAACGACGTGCCGACGGCGTACATGCCCACGGCCATCTGCGTGCAGTGGCTCACCGTGCACAAGAGCACCAGCGGGCGGCTGTGGCCGGGACGGGGCAGGGGGAGCACCAGGCGGTCGCCGGCTTCCATCCGGCGGGGGCACATCAGGCCGATCCCTTCGCGCGACAGGTCGCGCGTCCACACCGACATCGATTCGCCCAGGACGCCCTTGTCATAAAGGAACACACGAGCCCGGCAGCGCAGCCCCACGCGCGGGACGCTTCGGCGGTCGGGGCCGACCGGGACTTCATCCCCCTTGATCGACCGAACGGTCGTCTCGAACAGAGTGGCTGAGAGTTCCATAATGCCGACCCTTCTGAAGCAGGCCGCCGTTCCGCACCAAACGTCCAATATACGCGTCACAGATTCAACCAGCCCGCCGGCGCCTGCGGCAAGGTCTCACTTCCCTCCAATCGGCCGCAAGACCCGTGAGGTTCATTGATTCGGGCGTGCCCTTAGTGCAAGTGCCGCACGGGCGGGGTTTATTGGACGTGGGAAGCGGCGCAAGCTTTGCGGCTGATGAGAGGTCGGCAACCCCGTTTTCGTGGCATGGGTTTCAACGCATGCTTTAGGGGCGTGGGAAAAGAAAGGTTCTGTCAGCACCACGCACCGAGCACGGGTTGAAAACCCGTGCCACGAGATCGTGTTTCGCCAACTGCCCTCGCGCATCAAGCTAACCCTGGGCTTCGATTCCGCCGCGGGTTTATTTCCCCTTGAGGATGGGCATCAACCAAGCTACCGCCCGGCATCCGTCAGCTTGCGTGGGTCGGATTGGCGCTCTTCCGATGCATCGGGCGCGTGGGACCGGTCCGGATTAAGAGCCCGCCCAATCGAGCCGGCTTCCGGGTCCACCCGTAACGTCCCCGTGTCGTTCAGGAACTGGAGGACCGACACCTGCAGCGTCGCGCGGGCGGCGCTGAAGTTGTCCTGGGCCGACAGAAGTGAGCTTTGCGATTCCACCACGTCGCGGGCGCTGGCCGTCCCGCGCTTGAGCAGCTCCAGCGAATAATCCAACCGGCGCTCGGCGAGGCGGATGCCGCGACGCTGGAGGTCGAGCGAGACCTGCGCGGCGCGGATGTCGCGCACCGCGGCACGCACCTGTGCCGCGACCGAATCGCGCAAATCCGCGAACGAACGCTGCGCCTGCTCGAACTGGATCAGCGACTGTCGATAGACATTGCGCTCGGCCAAGCGGTCCACCGGCAGCCCCAGTGTGACGCCGGCGGAATAGGTGCTCGCGCGGTCGTCGAACGACTTGGCCGGGGTGGAGACCAGCGTGCGGTTGCCGAAGTTCGTCTGCGCCGTGACATTGAGATCGGGCAGTAGCCCGTTCTGTGCCACCGCCACCTGCCTCCGCGCGTCGTCGATCTGATCCCGCGCGGTCTGTAGTTCCAGCCGATACTGCTCGGCGACCGCGATGACGTCCCGCCCCTCAAGCTGCGGCACATTCACCTCCAGCTCCGAAGGCATCGCGTCCAGATCTTCCTCCACCGGCATCCCCAAAATCAGCTTGAAGTTGTCCACGCTCCCCTGGTAGTTGGCCAGCGAATCAGACAGATCGTTTTCACCTTGGAGCAGCGCCTGCTCGGAGCGCTGGACTTCCAGGAAATTCAAGTGGCCGGCGTCGAACAGGGCCTGCGTGCGCTCCAGGAGCGTCGTGAGGTTGGCGACGTTCTGCCGCCGATTGCTGACGGATTGTTGCAACGTGAGCAGGCGGAAATATTGGCGCGAGACGTCCACCACGAACTGCCGCCGGAATTCCTCGAAACTGCGCACCTGGTAGACGAGCGTGCGTTCGCTCTGGATGAGCGGCTCGAGGTTGACCATCCCCGCGCCGCGCAGCAGCGGGATGCTCCCGGAGAGGGCGACCTGCGCGCTTTCACCCCCAACGCTCGTACTGCTGAGGGCGTCTACAAATTGCACCAGCGTCTGCGCGACGATCTGCCCGCCATAGGGAAGCTGCTGCTTGACGCCGACCGTCCCCGTGGCGGCGAGCGCCGACTGGTACTTGGAATCGCGCTGGCCGCCGGTGTATTCGAGGCCCGTCGTCGCGAACGGGATGGGGCTGAGCAGATGCCGCTGGAGCGTGACGCTCAGGGCGGCGAGGTAGAGCTGCTCCATCTGCGTCCGATAGCCGCGGCTGTGTTGCGTGGCGTAGCCGAGCGACTGGAACAGGTCAAACCTGCGGCGCATCGCTTCGGGCACGGGCGGCCCGTAGACGTCGCCCACGCCCGCCCGCGGCACTTCCATCTCGGCGGCAAAGTCGTCGGAAAACCCCGGTTCCTCGCCCGCCTGCGGATACTGCGGCCCGAGCACGCCGTACGGCACGATCGAAGCCGCCGCTTCAATCCCCGCGGTCTCGGGGGGAGGCAGGTGCGTCAGCGGAATCTTCTCGTAGACCTTGGCCGGAACGGCCGGCGCTTTGTCGGGCTTCACCTCCACCTGAGGCGTGTATCCCAGCGCCCTCTGCTCCCGGTCGCGCACCAGCGGAAACACCTCCCGGTCCGCCGACCGACGGTACGAATCCGCGCTACAGCCCAGAACGACCGCCCCGCCGGCAACGCCTAAAAGCAGACGGCCGGCCATGGAACGTGTGCGGGGAATCAAAGTGACATGCCGTGAAAATGCGATCATCGAAGAACCCACCAACCTCCGTACGCCGCGTCACCGGAATCGTTGTGGTGCGTATAACGGAAGACGCCGCAGGCGGCACTCCGTAGTGGTAATGTTAAGCAAAGCCGAACCTACGGAAGCGACAAGAACATGCGCCAAGACCGTCAAGGTGCCAAAAACGCCAACGCTACAATTCTGAGCTTGGCGTTCTTGGCGCCTTGGCGGTCTTGGCGCGTTGCGTTTGCTCCTCTTCGCGTCTGTCTTCGCGCCCTTCGCGGTTTTCCGCAGGGCGGTCGATTCGCTTCGGTCGGAAGAGGTCGCTGCGCTCGGGCTTTCTTCGATCCGGGTACGGACCGAATGTCACGGAGTACCGTGACCATGGCAGGATGCCCATGCCACTACATGCGCAGGATGCTCATGCCACTACGTGGACGGGCTGCCCGTGCCGCGGCAGGCGCACTTGAGTTACACTGAAGCGGATTGATCGCCGCATCGAACCACGTCCGTCCTGGGAAGAAACATGACGCAACTTCTGGAAGAAACTGAATCGCTCCCCGTACTCCCCTACGTTTCCCGCGATATCGAGCCTTCCTCGGAAGGCAGCAGCGGCAGCCCGCGCCGCGTTCTCCACCGCACCGCCATCGGCGTACTCGTCGCCAGCATCATTATCGCATCGCTCCTTTCGGGGCTGCGGCTCCGCGTCTGGCTCTGGGAGAAGACGCGCCAGCCGGAAACCTATCTCCGCCTCAACTTCGACATCGAGAACGGCTACCACTGGGGCACGGAGGTCATGCGGGATGCCACTTTTCTGGCCGCACAAGACCCACACGGCAAACCCACCGACTGGAAATATTGGGTCCCCGCCTACGTCGGGCTGTACGACCGCGTCGAAAATCAATCCATCCGCGAGGAATATAACCTCGACTACACGCCGGCCCGGCTTCTCACGATGTCGCTGTGGGTCCGCCACATGCACGTGAAATACCCGCTGGTGACCGTGTGGCAGCCGCAGTACCCGTACAGCGCGCCGCTCATGTGGCTGAACAACACGTGCGAGCTGCTCGCGTGCCTGGCGGCATTCCTGCTCGTGCGGCTGTGGGTCCGCCGCGGGCAGGAAGCCCGCCAGACCCGGCTCGCACAGGGCGGCATCGTGCCCATCCTCTCGCCCCGGCAACTGTCGCGCGGATGGGTCGCGGGACTCGTCGCCGCGCTGTTGATCTGGTGGAGCCCCGCGGTGCTCTGCGACGCGCACGTCTGGCCGCAGTGGGAAGTCTGGATACTCCCGGCGTATTTGTTCGGCCTCTACCTCGCCTCGCACAACCGCTGGCTCGCCGCGGGGGTGCTGGTCGCCATGGGGGCGATGATGAAGGGGCAGATCGTCATGGTCAGCGCCTTCTTCGTCCTCTGGCCCCTGTTCGAGCTGCGCTTCGGGGCGGCGATGCGGTTCGCGGTCGGATTCGCAATTTCGTCGGCAATACTTTTATCACCATGGTTGGTGCCTGGCGTCCCCGCAGCAGTATGGGTCTTAAGCATGGCGATCACCGCCGCGGTTCTGTCGGTGCTGTTCATCGGGCGCCGGCCGAAGGCCTGGGCGTGGATCACCGCCCCGATGGCGGGGCTGCTGGCGGTCTGGCCGTGGCTCAAATTCGCATTCGCGGGGGCATCCGGCGCGGGATTCAGGTATTTTTTCAGTCATGTGCATTGGATTGATGCCGGGCTTCTGCTCACGGGCGTGAGTGCGGCAGTTGTTGGGACGACGTTCTTGCCGAAGCTAAGCGTGCGCTGGCGGTGGTTGTTGGCGAGCGTATTGGTCCTCGCCACGACGGGGTACGCGCTGCTGCTGCACCGCTCCTCCACCGCCCTGACCGGCGCATGGGCCGCGGCTGCGTTCATCACGGTCGTTCTACTTTCCGCGCGTTTGCTCCCCCGTCGCGCCGCGCCGTTCTGGGCGGCAGGCGTTGTCGC
>JAQGHH010000201.1 GCA_028288945.1 Phycisphaerales bacterium | reverse complement strand
TCCCTGGCGGTCTGATCGAGCTCGCCGAAGATCGTCGCCATCTTGTCCTTTTTCACCGGCGTGCCGTGCTTGCCCATGCCCTGTTCGTCAGGCGCGCCCCAGCCTTTGACGGTGCGGGCGACAATGGCGAGCGGGCGGTTGCCGTTCTTCACGACGTTCAGCTCGTTCAGGGCGTTGTTGATCTCGTCCGGGTTATGGCCGTCGATGGCGCGCACGATGAAGCCGAACGCCTTGAGCTTCTCGGCCAAGCCCTGGTAGCTCTGCTGCGGGCTGACGTAGTCGCTCTGGGCGAGGTCGTTGCAGTTGAAAATGGGGATGACGTTGGTGAGGGCGTGATCGACGATGAAGTCGGCGGCCTCCCAGATCTGCCCTTCGCGCGATTCACCGTCGCCGATAATGCAATAGATGTTGCGGTCGATGCCGTCCATCCTGGCGGCGGCCCCGAGGCCCGCGGCCACGGAAAGGCCCTGGCCCAGCGAACCGGTCGCCGCGTCGAAGAAATGGAAACCGAGCTGCGGGTGCGGGTGGCCGTCGATCGGGGAGTCAATGGCCCGCAGGCTCAGGGCATCGGCCTTGGTCATGGGGCGTGCGTCGGCCTTGGTCTTGCCGATCGCGCCGCCGATGTCGGCGTACGCCGCGTAGACGATGGGCACGGCGTGGCCTTCGGAAAGCACGAGCCGATCGTTGTAAGGATTCCAGGGGTCCGACGGGTCCCAACGCATCTGGTGATACAAAAGGACGGTAATGAGATGCGCCAGCGACAGCGCGGTCGAAGGGTGGCCGCTGCCGGCAGAGGTGGTCATTTCCACCGACAATTTCCCGATATCAATGGCCTTGCGATTGGCTGCGGCTTGGAAGCTCATGGGGTCTAAATCCTTCCGGGGATTGCGTTGTGAGAAATATCGGCACAAGCGGGACGTCCGAGTCCCGACAAAACGGCGGAGAATACAGCAGTCCCGAAACCTTGGCAATCGACTGAAAACCTGAGTTGGTAGCGGGACGCAACGCTGTTTTGGCTAGCACCTCTTAGAGCGGTCGGGCCGAACGAGCGGCCCGTTTATGCCTCTTGACAATATTCGTTATAACGACTATATTCCGTTCATGGATTCAACGGTACGGCAAGTTGCGAAAGGCCGCGGCGAATGCGAGGCCGGCGGCGGGCCGGAGCAGGACGTGTTCCTGGGCGTGCTTAAGACGGCGGACGTCTTGCAGGCCGAGCTGGCCGCCGTGCTCAAGCCGGCGGACCTCTCGGCCACGCAGTACAACGTGCTGCGCATCCTCCGCGGCGCGGGGGACGAAGGCATGGCCTGCGGGCGGATCACCGAGCGCATGCTCACGCACGACCCGGACATGACGCGGCTGCTGGACCGGCTGGAGAAGCGCGGCCTGATTACCCGGGGCCGGGACGCGGGAGATCGGCGGGTGGTCCGGGCCCGCATCACCGCGACCGCCGGCAAGCTGCTCGCCGGGCTCGACGAGCCCGTCGCGCGGCTCCACCGCACGCAGCTTGGCCACCTGGGCCGGCGCGACCTCAAGAGCCTCGCCGAGCTGTTGCGGCGGGCGCGCGAGCGGGCTCCGTAGCTTTTTGTCTGGTCGATTAGCTGTTGTAACGAATAATGTTTGAACGCTAAAATCAAATCGCCCTCCGGGGGCGAACAGGAGAGTTTTATGATCAGCGTCATTCCATCCGATCAACGTCATTTCGGTGACATGGGCTGGCTCCAGACCCGCTGGCACTTTTCCTTCGGCGACTATCACGACCCACAGAACATGAGCTGGGGCGCGCTGCGCGTCTTTAACGACGACGTCGTTCAGCCGGGCGGCGGGTTTGGAATGCACCCGCACCGTGACATGGAGATCGTCACTTACGTCGTCGAGGGCGAACTGGAGCACAAGGATCACCTGGGCAATCGCGGCATCGTCCACCCGGGTGAAGTGCAGGTCATGAGCGCCGGCAAAGGCATCATGCACGCGGAGTACAACCCGTCGAAGGAGAAACCCGTCCACCTGATGCAGCTCTGGATTCTGCCGCGAACCCGCGGCAGCAAGCCGCGCTGGGAGCAGCGCCGTTTCTCGCCCGATGAGCGCGGCGGCCGCCTTCTGCCGGTCGTCTCGTCGGGCGACGTCGAGGGCACGCTCGCCATCGATCAGGACGCCACGATCTACGTCTCGCGCCTCTCGGCCGGCGAGCAGGTCGCCCACGAGAGCGGCCCCGGCCGCCACGGCTACCTGTTCGTCATCAGCGGCGCGGTGACGCTGAACGGAAAGATGCTCGCCGCAGGCGATCAGGCCCGTCTATTGGATGAGCGGAAATTGCAGATCGTCGGGGACGAGAACGCCGAGCTGATCCTTCTGGATCTGCCGTGATGATTCGGAAGATCCTGCATCGCGGCATTCAGTTTGAAGCATTCGTGCGTCAATTGCCTCTTGCCTTACGAAAGGATCCTGTCATGTCGGAGTCATTGAACCCCATCGGTTACGCCGGCAGCGGCGTCCCCTCCCACCACCATTACCGCTGGGCCGCCACGTTGGCGGCAAATCCCGAGCGGTATGGGATCACCTTGCTGCGCCTCGTTATAGGCATTGTGTTCCTGGTACACGGCGCACAGAAGTGGTTCATCTATGGTCCCGCCGGCACGGTTGCCGCGCTCGGGCAGTTAGGGATTCCTGCCATCGGCGCCTATGCGGCGATGACCGCCGAGTTCCTCTGCGGGATTCTATTGATCATCGGATTGTTCACGCGGTTTGCGGTCGTGCCATTGATGGGAGTGATGCTGGGGGCCCTTTTCAGTGTGCATATCCGTAACGGATTTTTTATCCAGTCCGGCGGGTTCGAATATGTCCTGACGCTTTTGGCCGGTTTGGTGGCGCTTCTACTGGCCGGGCCGGGAACGTTGGCCGTGGATGATGTGATCGCTGCTCCGTAATGATGCCATTGCGCGACAACGGGCAGCAAAAGAACGGGCAAGGCATGATGGAATGGTCCGTCATGCCTCGCCCGTTTCGCTATACGACGACACTCCCCGATTTTTTGCTTGACCTTTTGATTACGCTTGTAATACTGCATCGACCACAGATGTAATCGAAAGGCGCAGCCGATGGCGAAGGTCCCGCAGATTTCCGACGCGGAATGGGAAGTGATGAAGCTCGTCTGGGGTCGCGGGCCGCTGGTGGCGGCGGACGTCGTCGAAGCTCTCGCGGCGCAAAACCACTGGAGCCCGCGCACCGTCAAGACGCTTCTCAACCGACTGGTGAAAAAGGGGGCGCTGGGGTACGAGGTCGCCGGTCGGCACTACGTCTACCGTGCCCGCGTCACGCGCGACGCCTGCGTGCGGCGGGCGAGCAGCTCATTCCTCTCGCGCGTCTTCAACGGCAATGCCGCCCCGGCGCTGGCGCACTTCCTCGAGCATGAAGACCTGTCGGCCGAGGAGATCGAACAGCTGCGGCGGATTCTCGACGGCGCACGCGAGCAGGAGGGCCGGCCATGAATCTGGCGACACTCCTCGACTGCGTCGCGGCATCGCTGGCGTGGGTGGCCCGCGCCTCTTGGCAGGCGTCGGTGGTGGCAGCGCTTGTGCTGCTCGCGCAGTTCCTCCTGCGCGGCCGCGTTTCGGCGCGGTGGCGATACAACCTTTGGCTCCTCGTTGTTGCCCGGCTGCTGCTGCCGTCGATGCCGGGGACGCGATTCAGTCCCTTCAACTGGCTGCATTTCAATACGGCGGCGCAGGTGGTTGCGTCCCCGGAGATTTTGCGCACATCAGTTGCCAGCGCGACTCCCGTGCGTCGTGTTCCACCGTTCGCAGTGGGGGCGATGAGTGCCAGGATCGAGCTGCCGCGGGACCAAACCGTCGCGGCCGAAAACATACCGGCCATAAGCGATGACGCCTCAGCGGATGTGGAGGCGGGCGAAATTATCGTCGTGCCGACGGCCGGCCCGATTGCCGGAGCCGCGGCGGGCGCGGCTCCTTCCCGCGCGGTTGAATCTCGTTCCCAAAAAGCTTTGGCAACGACGCCGGCTTCTGTCGTTCCTCCGCAATCAGAAGCTGTCAGCCGTCCCATGATATCCCTTCGCCAAGTCCTCGCCGCGGCTTGGTGTTTGGGATTCCTCGGGAGGGTCCTGCGCGTGATTTGGGCCACCCGGCAACTGGCACTTATCGTTCGCAGCCTGCCCGAAGTGCGCGATCCGGAGATCATCAGGGCGGTTGGCCAATGCGCGACGCTCCTCCGCCTTCGCCGTTCGCCGATTGTGCTCGAAGCGCCGGTCGGAACCGGGCCGGCCCTCGCGGGTGTGTTGCGCCCGCGATTGCTCCTGCCCGCCGCGGCATTGCGGGGGCTGGGGCGCAACGAGCTGCGATTGGTCGTGCTGCACGAGCTGGTTCATCTGCGACGGGGCGACCTTGCGCTCAACTGGCTGCTGGCCATTCTGCACGCGGTGCACTGGTTTAACCCGGTCGTGTGGTTCGCGTTTGTCCGGCTGCGGGGCGATCGCGAGTTGGCGTGTGATGAATTGGTCTTGTCGACTTCCCCGCCCGCGCGTCGCGGCGACGACTGCCGGGACTACGGGCGGGCCATCTTGAAATTGCTAAGGCCGCCGACCGCCGGTGCGTTGCCGGGATTGGCGGTGGGGGTAT
>JAQGHH010000199.1 GCA_028288945.1 Phycisphaerales bacterium | reverse complement strand
TGTGGACGGCGTGCTCGATGATCTGGTCCGCCTCGGATACCTGAACGACGAGCAATTCGCGCGAACCAAGGCGCTGTCGGCCTCCGAGCACAAGCACCACGGCCGTCGCCGGGCCAAGATCGAATTGCTGAAATCGGGGATCAGGGGCGAGGTTGCCGAGCGCGCGCTCGACGACGTATTCGCGCATACGGACAGCTCGGCCAATGCAACGCTGCTCGCCCGCAAGCAGGCGCCGCGATTGAAAAAGCTCGACCCCGCCGTCGCCCGCCGACGGCTGGTGGGAATGCTTCAGCGGCGTGGATTCGATTACGAGACGATCAAGCCGGTGGTGGATCAAGTGCTGGGGGAAGGGCGGGAAGCGGATGGGGAGCCAAGTGGTTTGGACTAACATGACAGCACAATTGGCCAACGCCGGTTCCCTCTCCCTCGTACTCGGGGGAGAGGGAGAAATGCCGTGCACGTATCCAAAAATCGAATTGCTGACGGGTGTGGTTTGAACCGATGGCTACGCCGAACGTCGAGTCTCTGCTATCGGGCCCGCTTGCGCTTTGGCGGCTTTTTCAGCTTCGCGGCCTTCGTCGATTTGGCCGGCGGCTTCCTGGCGGCCGATTTACGTTTCTTGCCCGTGAAGGTGGCTTCGTCTTCCTGCCAGGCGGCGAGGTTGCGATTAAAGATGTCGCCGACGATCTGGCGGACGTCTTTCACCTCGCGGCCGCCGGTGCGGGGCATCATCATCCAGCAGGTCACCATCGCCTGCCGCATGAGGTGGTCGGTCTTGTGGGGTTGAAGGTCGGCGAAGAAATGTTCCGGGCTCGGCTTTTTGATCTTCGCCCAAACGGCCATGTTGCGGTCGAACACCGCTCGGGCGCATTTGATGGCCAGGGCCAGCGAGCGTCCTTCCGCGGGCAATTCGCGCCAGCAGGTCGTGAGGAATTCCCGCACCAATTCATCGACACCGTGCGGCCCGAGTGTGTGGTAAAGCTCGGCGGGCGTCTTCGCGGTCCAGCGATTGGCTTCCCAAGACATGGCAACAGACTAAAACGCAAATCGTGAAACGTAAAGAGGATGCCTGGCGTGGTCACCTCGGGTGACCATGTGCAATGACCTTCACGTAATCGACCTCCCCCCATCCAAGTGAAGAATCTGCCCCGTCAAATAGTTCCCGGTCGTGCACAGAAACAACACCGTCTCCGCCACATCCCCCGGCGTCCCCGGCCTGCCGAGAGGCACGCGCTTCAAATATTTCTGTCGCTCGGCTTCCGGGTATTCGTCCGGCCATTCGACGACTCCGGGCGCGATCCCGTTCACCGTGACTTCCGGGGCCAGCTCACGGGCGAGGCCCATCGTGAGATTCGCAAGCGCCGCCTTGCTCGCACAGAATGCCAGATACCTGGGCAGCGGGTGCTCGGCGAGCAGATCGACCATGTTCACGATATGCCCCCGGCTCCGCCGCAAGTCCGTCGCGAAACGCTGCGCCAGCAGCAGGGGGGTTTCGGCATGAACGGCCCAGAGGCGGCGCATCAGGGGGAGGTCCGTCGCGGCCAACGTGGCGGGGGAGTAGGCGGAGGCGTTGTTCACGAGCACATCCAGCCGGCCGAAGGCGGCGTGGAACTGGTTTTCAACCGCATCGATCGCGCCGGGCAACTGGGTGAAATCGGCTTGGATCGCAACGGCCGATCGCCCGCGCGCGGCCAAGTCGTTGGTTAACGTGCGGGCCTCGTCCTCGCTGCCGCGGTAGGTGAATGCGATGTCGAAGCCCGCATCGGCCAACCTTTCGACGATCGCGCGCCCCACCCGCTTCGCCCCGCCCGTCACCAACGCGACCCGTTGCATGTCCACCATGCCGGGAAGGATACCGTGGGATCCGAATGGTGGGGAGTGTCACTGCGCGGATACAAGGCGTGCCCGGATGTAAGCTGCCTTCAACGTGGCATGGGTTTCCAACCCGTGCAAGCGGCGCGAAGATTCCGACGGCGTTCTAAAGCTTGTCGCACCTTGCACGGGTTGAAAACCCGTGCCACGTTACGGCCATCGCGTTGAGGGGCTTTCACGTTCCACGTTCCACGCGTTCACGCCATCACCAATCTCCCCCGCATGTCCATCGCCCCGGCTTCGATTTTTAGGGGGATGACGACCCAGAACGCCGAGCCCTGGCCGGTGGTGCTGCGGACGCCGATGGAGCCGTTGAGAAGGGTGGTGAGTTCTTTGGAGATGGCGAGGCCCAGGCCCGTTCCGCCGTGGGTGCGGGTGTGAGAGGCGTCGACCTGGCGGAATTTTTCGAAGATGACTTCCTGCTTATCGGGCGGGATGCCCGGGCCGCGGTCGACGACGGTGATGCGGACGTTGTCTTCGCCCTCGCGCTGCGCGATGAGATCGATCGCCGCCGCATCGGGAGAGAACTTGATCGCGTTGGAGAGGAAGTTGTAGAGGATCTGCTGGAGCTTGCCCGGGTCGGTGCGGACGATCGGCACGTCCGGCGCAACCGCCGTGGTGAGCGTCAGGCTTTTCACTTCGGTCAACGGCTTGAGAATGTTCGCCAGGCCTTCGAACAAATCGCCCAGCGAGATCGGCTCGGAACGGATGTCCATCTTGCCGGCTTCGATTTTCGCCAGGTCGAGCAGGTCGTTGATGAGGTCGAGCAGGTTCTTGCCGCTCTGGAGGATATTGTGGACGTATCGCGCCGTGCGCGTCTCGGGCCCGCCGGGCAGGGCGTCTTTAAGCAGGTCAGCAAAGCCAAGGATCGAATTAAGGGGCGTGCGCAGCTCGTGGCTCACGTTCGCGAGGAACTCGCTCTTCAGGCGGTTGGATTCGTAGAGCGCGAGGTTGCTTTCCGCGAGTTGGCCGAGCTTCATGTCAAGGCCCTTGTTGATCGCGCGGAGCTGGTCAGCGCCCTGCTTTAGGTTGGCCAGCATCGTGTTGAACGTCTCGGCGAGCTGCTGAAATTCGTCGCCCGTGCTGATGTCCGAGCGGATGTTCAAATCCCCCTGGCTGACTTTCTCCGCCGTCTCCTGAAGCACGCGCACGGGCTGAAGGATCAGGCGCGTGGTGATGAAATAGAACGTGACGATCGCCAAAAACCCCGCGAGCAGCCCGGCAAACAGGATGAACGCGCGGTTGAGCAGAAGCTGGTTCTGCTGGATGCGCGAGGTGATGTCGAGGCTCACCATTCCGACGAGCCTGGACGGCCGCTCCATGGCCAGCGGATAAATGGGCGCCGCCGCGGCCTCGGTCAGCGCCGGCGCAGTCGTCGCTTCCGAAGGCGCGCCGTGACACGCGGCGCAATCGCGCGTGAGGTAGACGGGCTGGGCGAAGCGGAAGCCTTCTGAGTTGTCCTTCCGCGCGTAGTAGGCGGTGTATGGGGCGTGATCGGGATGGCGCTTGAGGTGCCCCAGGGCGTATTTCTCGAAGCGGTTGAGGCCGGCTTCGTCTTCGCGGTTTAAGGAAATGATCCGCGGGGAGATGGGCTTGCGGTCGTCGTCGCGCGGGGCGGCGGGATCTTCGGGGGCGGCAGGCGCCTCGGTCGTCAGGTCGCGGGCAACGCCCTCGCGCTGGTTGCGCATGTGCTCGGCAAGAGTGTTCTCGGCCACGGCGGCCGCGGCCCGCTCGTTCAATTCTTCGGTCAATTGTTCCATGCGATGCCACGGCACCGCGAGCGCCGCCCCTATGATCAGAAGCACCGCCGCCCCAAAGAGAATTTGGCATTTGGCGGCGAGGGAGATGCGGAGCTGTCGGAATCGTTTGAACACCTGACAACATTCTAATCAGGTGGGCGGGCGGGAGCGAAATTACAGGTTGTGCATCTTCCCAAGCCTGTGGTATGACAATTCGTCACGCTTGGCAGAATGTCACCAGGAAAGAAGGTTCTATGAGCAATGCAGGGCGAGTGCTGGTGGTGGAAGACCACGAGAGCGAACGCCGGGCTGTTACACAAATCCTTAAATCGGAGGGCTTTACCGTCTTCGGCGCGGAAAACGCCGACAAGGCCCTCGGCTACGTCGAGGAAAACATCGACGTTGTCCTCAGCGACCTCCACATGGGCGACGTCAACGGCCTCCAATTGCTTCAGCTTTGGAAGAAGCGCCGGCCCGAGACCCAGTTCATATTGCTCACCGGTCATAGCAGTGTGGACAGTGCAGTCGAGGCGATTAAAGGCGGCGCCTACGACTACCTCACCAAGCCGATTAACCCCGACGAGCTGATCCTTCTCATCCGACGGGCCGTCGAGACGCTGCAGAAGGACAAGGAGATCGATAACCTCCGCCGACGCCTGGATCAGAAATTCGGCCTGGACCAGATCATCGGCCAGTCCAAGCAGATGAAGGAAGTGTTCGCGAAAATTCAGCGCGCCGCGCCGGTGGACGCAACCGTGCTGATCCTCGGTGAAAATGGGACAGGGAAGGAATTGGTCGCGCAAGCCCTTCACCACAACAGCCCACGCAAGAAGGGCCCGTTTGTCGCAGTGAACTGTGCCGCGGTGCCGGCGACGCTCGTCGAGAGCGAACTCTTCGGGCACGTGCGCGGCGCATTTACCGGTGCGACGGACCGGCGCATCGGCCGCTTCGAGCAGGCCGATGGTGGAACGCTTTTCATCGACGAAATCGGCGACTTTGAGCTGGGATTGCAGGCCAAACTGTTGCGCGTGCTCGAGACGCTGACCTTCACGCCCGTCGGCGGGCATGAGGATAAGAAAGTGGACGTGCGGGTAATCACCGCGACAAGCCGCGATGTCCCGCAGATGGTGCAGGAAGGGAAATTCCGGGAAGACCTTTATTACCGTCTGAACGTCGTGCAGATCCGTCTTCCGCGGCTGCGCGAGCGCACAGATGACATCCCCGTGCTGGTCGATCATTTCCTGCACGAGATTTCCGAGCGCAAGCACATTACGCCGCACCGCGTCTCGCCCGAGGTGATGCGGCGATTTATGACCTACCGATGGCCGGGCAACGTGCGTGAGCTGCGGAACAAGTTGGAAAGCATGATGATCATGGCGGATGGCGAGATCCTAACTGAAAAGGATTTGCCCGAAGAAATCCTCGCCGAGTCGCAGTCCGCCGCCGCCCCCAAGGAAATCCCCTCCAACCTCACGATGGAAGAGTTGGAGAAACTGGCCATCACCAAGGCCTTGGATCAATGTGGCGGCAACCGCACCCACGCCGCCGAGCGGCTGGGAATTTCTGTCCGTACCCTCCAGCGCAAGCTCAGGCAGTATGAGTTGGAGAAAGGAACGGGGCCGTCCCCTTTTAAGGACGTTTTGACTGAGGCGTAGGGTGGTTTTCCCCCAGCGGCGGACAGATAGTCGAGACTGCGACAATACGACAGCCTGTCGCCGCGAGTTCCGGGGATGCTCAGACGTTTACGTTGCGGTTTGGACCGCTCAACACGAGAAAGAGCGGGAGGAATCGAGGCACAATCCGGCTGGCATAGCCTTTGCTTTTAAGCCCGGCGGTTCGCTGTGGAATCGCCATAAAGCTTGGAGTGAAGGAGTTTTAACTATGTCCATCAGCATGGAACGCTTTGGGTCGTCCGGTCACTTCATGACCTACAACCCGTTTCCCGATTCATCGGAACGAACCGCCATCTTCCAACTCCAATGCCGCTGCTGCGGGTTTGAGCCCGAGGGTGTCGTAGTTCCTCCCCGGCTCTGCCCAAAATGCCACGGCGAAGCGTGGGAACGCTTTGCCCGGCCGGGAAGCATCCTCGATAACGCGAACCGTTATCAACCGACTGCGATGGATTAACCGGCCTCGTTTCCCGATCACAACAACATCCTGGTACAACCCGACGGGCGGACCGCCTCCGCCCGTCGGTTCGTTGACTGCTTCTCGCGCGTCCAAAGCCCCTTCAGACTCAACCATTTAGCCGCCCCGCTTGCGGGGCGCGTTTGGATGCGCACCGAGAAGCGCCCCGCAAGCGCGGCGGCTAAACAATTGCTCAGCACGTAGCCGACCGACCTGGCAGACATATCGAAATGCCGGCGCAAGACTGGTAATTTGGTCGGCATGCTTGTCGAAGTCGTCTTGTTGCCGCGGGATCTTCAACCCCATCACCTTTCCAACCGGGCCGTCGTCGTGTTTGACGTGCTGCGCGCGACGACCTCGATGGTCGCCGCCCTGGCGGCAGGCGTAAGGGAGATCCGCATATTCGGCGACACCGCGACCGCCCTCAACGCGTGCCAAGCCTTCGAAGGCCCGCGCCTGCTCTGCGGCGAGGAGAAATGCCTGCCGCCCGCCGGCTTCGACCTGGGCAATAGCCCCGGCGCGTTCGCGGCCGAAAAGCACGCCGACCGCGTGGCCTTCATGAGCACGACGAACGGCACCCGCGCCCTCCTCGCCTCTCGCGGAGCGACGGCGGTTTTCATCGGTGCACTGGTTAACGCGTCCGCAACCGCACGGGCTCTTGCCCAAACCGGCCTTGATGTCAGCCTGCTCTGTGCCGGGACGCAGGGCCAGGTCGCCATGGAAGATCTCATCGGCGCCGGGGCCGTCGTCGATGCGTTGCAACATCTGCGGCCGGTTCAATTGGAATCGGACACCGCCTCCGTCGCCCGACGACTGTTCGCCGGGGCCAAACAAGATTTACCCGCGGCCCTGCGCGAAACCCGCGGCGGGCAAAACGTAGTCGCCGCGGGCCTCGCCCCCGATATCGATTTCGCTGCGCGGCTCGACGCGTTCAACATTGTCGGTCGCGCATCCGGCGAGCCACCCGTGATTCGGGCTGTCTCAGTCGTTTAGTGCTCCTCGCGCGGACAACGGCAATCGTTTAGTGTTAGGGAAAAACCGGCTTTATAAGGTCCGCTTTAGCGGACGTGGGGCGCGCGCTCTGAGCCCACCGAGTTTCGTCCGGGGGAACAGAAGTAAGCGGCATCACCGGCGGGTGACAAACGCACTGCAATCTTCTTTGTGTCTCCCGCAAAAACACGCACCCGCCTAGAATCCATCGAGTCCATTTAACCAGACCGGATTCGCGCACCTGATTTGGGAGCCGCGTTTGTCTCATTCACACCGGCGGAAAGTCGTCATCACCGGCATCGGCGTGGTAAGCCCCAACGGCATCGGCCGCGACGCCTACACCGCGGCTCTGCGCGAAGGGCGCAGCGGGATTTCCACCCTCGACGGCCTCGACACCGACGGCTTGCGCTCCAGCGCCGCCGGGCAGGTGCACGATTTTGATCCGACGTCCGACATGCACGCCTCCGAGCTGCGGCGGGTTCCCCGCATGGTGCCGATGGCCCTCCGCGCATCGCGCGAGGCGATCGTGCAGGCGGGCTTGGACGACTGGATCAATTCGGCTTCCAACGTCATCGATCACCAAAGACAAGTGGGCGTGTCGCTGGGAACGGGCGGCGGGGGGTTGGCGTTTGTCGAAGAACAATACCGCCTTCATTTCACGCAGCACACCGCCTCGCTCTATTCCATCGTCGCCGGCACGCACGGCAATCTTTCCAGCGAATTGTCGATCGCACTGGGGTTACGCGGCCCGTCCCACGTCCTCTCCACCGGCTGCACGAGCAGCACGGATGCGCTGGGCTACGCCGCGATGCTCATCCGCAACGGCACTGTCCCCCTCATGCTGGCCGGCGGCGCGGACGCGCCGATCTCGCGCTGCATCCTCATCGCCTTCGAGAAAATGCGCGTGATCTCCACCCGCCGATGGGACAACCCCGCCCAATCCTCCCGCCCTTTCGCGGCCGACCGCGACGGCTTCGTGCTGGCCGAAGGCGCCTGGATGTTCGTGCTCGAAGACGCCGACCACGCCGCCGCCCGCGGCGCACGGCCGCTGGCGGAGTTGGCCGGGTACGGCTCAACCTGCGACGCCTACCACCGCGTGCAGATCGCGCCGGAGGTGATCGAGCCCGTGCGGGCGATCGAGATCGCGCTGGCGGACGCCGGCGCCGCCAAGGATGAAATCGGCTACGTGAATCTGCATGGCACCGGCACGGAGCTCAATGACCGCCTCGAAACCGCCGCCCTCCGCAAATGCTTCGGGCCCCTCGCCGACTCCATCCCCATGAGCTCCACCAAATCCATGATCGGCCATCCCCAAGGCGCCTGCGGGGCGGCGGGCGTCGCCGCGACCGTGCTCGGAATGCAGGAACATTTCGTCCACCCCACGATCAACCTCGACACCCCCGACCCGACGTGCGACCTCGACTACGTCCCCCACAGCTCCCGCCCACGCCGCGTGGACCTCGCCCTCTGCAACTGCATCGCCTTCGGCAGCAAAAACAGCGCGCTCGTACTCCGGCGGGCGTGAATCGTTTTCCAACACCCCGAATGTCACACTTACACTGCCTTCATCATTGTTTACGGGACCACCGCAGATGGCTGGGGGTTCGTGATCCGCTCCTTTAGCTCGTCATAGCTTAGTCCCTGGCCCAGGTTCGCGTGCGGCCACGGATTTTCGCCCAAGAGGCGGAATTGGCGGTTGGCGTCGTCTGTCTTTCCCGCCCAGGCAGCCAGCATTGCGTAGCGCGTGCGGTCGTACCGATCATCCGGGAACCGGCCGAGCTGCGCCTCGTACACGCCGCGAATGTCCGCCCATATCACCGGGTGGCCGAGGTACGCTGGAGCGTCGGCGGTGTGCCGGGCAAGTCCGAGATGGGCTTCGGCCAGAACCAATGGAATCCGCCCGCGATAGTTCCCGCTGTCGCGGCACTCGCGGGCGAACTTCAGGAGCTCGTCCGTGCGGCCGTTGCCGTACCAGAACGGCTGGAGGTACTCGAGCTTCTGAACACACGCCTCGTAGGCGTCCGGGTCGGCGGCCATCGCGCGGTTGAACCACTTTTCCATCTCCGCGCGGTCGGCGGTCAATCCCCGGCAGGCACGGACCATTGCAACCGCGGCGCGGGGATCGGAACGGTCCAGCTCATACGCCTGCGACAGCGCCTCGCGCGCGATTCCCAGGCGCTCTCGGAATACGGCGAGATTCTCTTCCCCCACCTCGGAGGCGAAGGCTCCGCCCCGAATGTCCCAGGCCCATTGCATATAAAACTTTCCCTTCAGCAGGAGGGGCTCGGGCGTACCGGCCAGTTCCCGTGCCACCACGGGGTAGACACGGTCGAAATCCACCCGCCTGTCGGGGAACCCACGGCTGGCAAGCGGATTGAGCCGCAGGAAACGCGCCTGCTCGATCATGGTGAAGGCGGCAAGTCCACGCTCTGCCGGAGTAAGCAGGGTGGCGGCTGCCAGATTATCAAATACGGCGGAGAGCTGGCGGATCTGGACCGCAGCTCGGTATCGCCCGTCCACTTCCGGGGCGAGCGGCCCGGCAGTAATAACAGTGCGCCAGTCCGCCGGATACCGGCTGGTCGCCACCTGGCTGGAAGCCCCGCCGAAGTCGGAAGCCGCGTCCCGGGCCTCCGGGAGCTGAAACTCCGCCTCGGCGCACGCGCACTCATATTGCACGAGTGGATCGGTGCATTTTACTTTATGCACCACCCAATCAAACAGGCGGCTGATGTCCTGCTCTTCTTCAGGTGTACGTGATTGCTCCGACGGGCATCGCAGATAGAGGGTCATTGCGTCGCGGGCGGCTGCGTCCCATTTGGGGTCGTGCGTGCCATATTGGTCATAAGCGCTAAGCGAATGCGCAAGGAATACCTCGCGCGCGGCGCGCCGCCGTTCTTCCCGCATCGCCCGTGCCTTCAATGCCGGCAGCGCGCGCGTCAGCACGGCCTTTGGCCCTTCATCCAGGTCCGTGCGAGCCACTTGTGCGGCTACGAGCTGAACCGCGTCGCCGGGCAGATTGACCAGCGACACCGCTGCCGAAGTCCGACTGGCGTCGCCGTCGTTCCCCTTCAACAGTCCTACGATGGACGTCACGTCCTCCGCAAGCTTTGTGCGAACCGCATCGTGCCGCAGCTTCCATTCCAACACCGTCACCGGCGGGCGGTCGCCCGCGGGTTGCGGCGGACGTGCCTTCGACTCGAGCAGCGCCTGTTCGAGCCGGGTCTCATGCAGGCGATAGAGCCCTACGCCTCCAAGGCAAGCCACCGCCACCCCCGCCGTAAGCCAGACAATCTTGAACCGCATGTCACCCCTCCGCAATAAAAGTGAAGACCCATTGCTTGGTTCACCGGTCGCCGGGCACGGACTGCCATCGCCCGCTTCACCCAGTCTACCGCGCCGGTTTAGCAACCTCCATGAATCGCCCTTGTCGCGCGGATGAAGGGCCGCGATGATGCCCGCAAGTCACTTTGATCAACTACAGGATTCCACCCGCCCATGCCGCCACGACCCTACATTCTCCACGAAGCCAACTACCGGCAGCTCAAATCGCACGCGCCTAACGTCGCGGTCCTTCCGTGGGGCGCGACCGAGGCGCACAACTTCCATCTGCCGCACGGGACGGATGTGATCGAAGCCACCGCGCTCGCCGAGCGGTCGGCAGAATTGGCACACGCATTGGGGGCGAAGGTGGTCGTGCTGCCGACCATTCCGTTCGGCAACAATGCGCAGCAGCTCGATCAGGTGGCGACGATTCACTTCCGCACTTCGACGGCCGCCGCGATTCTGACGGATGTTGCACGGTCGCTTAAAGAGCAAGGCATCGACCGTCTGCTCGTCCTCAATGCGCACGGCGGCAACGATTTCAAGCCGCTCGTCCGCGACGTGCAACATGAGACGGGGATGCTGATCGTCGTCGCGAACTTCTTCCAGATGATTCCGGAAGCCGAGAAAAGAATTTTCCAAAACCCGGGCGACCACGCCGGGGATCTGGAGACAAGCTTTCTGCTGCACGTCCGCCCCGACCTCGTGCAGCTCGACCAGGCCGGCCCGGGAAAGCGCGTGCCGTTCGCGCTGAAGGAGATTGCACAGCCCGGCGTCTGGACGCCACGACCGTGGAGCGCAAGCCATCCCGACACCGGCTCGGG
>JAQGHH010000162.1 GCA_028288945.1 Phycisphaerales bacterium | reverse complement strand
GGGTGATTCGGGAAGGGCGGGTAATACGCCCAGCAGACGGGCGTGGTCGCGCCAGTCGGCCCGGGTCTGATGCACCCGCCGATAGCGCGTGCCGGCCAGTTCAAACAACACGATCATCGACGCGGGCAGACACGCGCCGACGGCCGCGCCGATGGCCGCGCCGGGAAGCCGCCTGTCACGGAATGGCTTGGTGGGCGTGGATCCGGCACTGACAATACTTAGCCGTCCGCCCGCGGCACCGTCGAGACGTAATTCTTCCACCCGGCGTGTGACGTCCACCAGATCCTTCTCCGTCTCGGCGGCTGCGCCCATCAGCGCCTGCGCCCGCGCCCGTTTGCCGCCCAAGGCGACCATTTCCTTCTTCGTGCTGTCGCAAAGTGCCGCGACTGCGCCTTCCTGTGCGCGGAGTGATTCGAGCGATTGTCCCGCAAAAACGAATGGCGTTTCAGATGTACTGCCGCCGCCGACAGCCGGCGGGTTGGCCGGAGCCCGAGTAGGGGCGGGCGTGCCCCCATGATCGTGGAACTGTTTGGCGTAGTCCGAGATACGCTGCGACGCGACGTCCTGCGCCAGTTGTCGCTGTAAAACCGCCGGGTGGTTCTCGCCGTAACCGATGAGCCGCAGTCTCATCAGCTCATCGCGGATGCGGTCGCGGTCAGCGAGGTAGCCGCGCATGACCGGGTCGGTCATGGCAATTTGCTGGGGGTCGGTCGGGGCGGCGTTATGACTGCGGGCGATGACTGCGAGCCGGAGGTCGGCCAGCGCCGCCTCCAGCCGGCCCACTTCCCGGACCGCGGTGTCATGAAGCCGGTCAAGGTCTTCGGGGCTGGTGCCGCCGGCTACCGCGTCGGCTTGTTTCCGCAGCCGGTCCAGCCGCGCGGACAAGTCGCGCTGCCGCTGCTCGAGTGATTGGAGCCGCTGGCGGACGGATACTTCTTCCTGGGCGCGATAGGAGTGCGCGAAAGCGCCGACGACCGACTGCACCGCCGCCCCAGCGACAGCGGGGTCGCGGTCAATGAAGGATACCCTCAGATAATCCGTGCCCGATTTGTGTTCGACTTTGAGCGTGTTGGCGAACTGGTCGACCTGATGGCGGGAACAGTCGCGGCCGGCGGCGGACCATTCGGGCTGTCGCATCGCGGACTCGATCAGTGGCCGGCTGCTCATCATTGCCTGTTGGGATTGCAGGAGCGCTTCGTAGATTTCGACGGGTGCCGCTTCCTGGTCCTGGCCGCGGAACACGGACGGAAGTTGATAAGCGATCCGGATCAGTCCTTCGCTGGAGTAAACCGGCTTGCCCATCGCCCACCCCGCCCATGCCGCCCCCGCGGCCGTTAACAACCCAAGGCCGATCGCCGCCGGCCAACGGCCCGCGAGGCAGGCGCGGACCGTCGCCGCGAAGCCCGGCGCGGCCGGGCTTGTCCCTGCCGCGATCCCCGTGGCGCCGGGCGCGGATTGCAGCCCGCGTGTTTCCGGCGGGCGTGCCGCCGGGCTATTCGGATAGGACTGAAGGGACGTCACAAACTGCTCTCCCCAACTCCGCCCAACCGGGCAACCCTATCGAACATAGTAAAAACAACGAATAGCCTTGCACGGAGCGGAAAGGAAACTGCCGGGCCGTCGCGATCGGGGTGGTCTCCGCCCCTTTCAACCGCGCGCCCCGTTTTGCGCGGATGATCCCTGTTGACGCCGGTTGTTTCAGACATTGCGGGCCGTGCCGATCAATCCAGTGGATCGAGCAGGCCCGCGTCGATTTCGAGGCTAGTGGCCGCCCCGAGCATCTGCACCTGAAGGACCAAGCGATTCTCTTTCGCGCGCTCGCAGATCAAGCCTTGCAGGCCGCGGAACGGGCCGGAGCGCACTTCAACCCGCGTGCCATTCCGCAGGCAGGGCGTGGGCATAAGTGCGGCGTTGCCCGCCAGCGCGAGGCGGATGTTGCGCAACTCCCAGTCGAGCCGCCGCTGGTCGGCCACGCGCACGATACTCGCGACCCGGCGGGTGCGGTCGGCGCGGTAGACGTCGTCCACCGCTCCCCGCAAGAAAACGTATCCGGGAAACAGGGGCGACTCGACGACGCATTTGCGCGGGCCCCAGTAGCGCGTCTGCCGCACCAGCGGGAGGAAGTGCCCGACGCCCATGGCCGCGAGCGTGTCGGCCAGTTGCTTCTCCTGGTTGCTCCGCACCCGGAGCAGGTACCACTCGTGTCCCACGGCGGTCCCGAGTGGAGACCAAAGTGTGTCGGGCACGAGCGTGATTGTGGTGGCTGAAGTCATCGTCGGGCATATTCCGGGCAAGCGGGCAAAGCGGGCAATCAGTAATTCTCGGCGCGCGTATGAGCCTTGAGCGGAAGTGGCGGCCGGCTCGGCACCGCGAAGGCGCTGTCGCGCCAGAAGGGTCGGCTTGATGCTGCGGACGCGGCCGCAGCTCCGGCCCCCTTGAACCCACCGTTAGCATCGGACACGGCTGCGAATTGCCTCGCATCACGGGGCGGGCATCCGAAGCAGACCTCGGTGTCAGAACGTTAGAATTACCAAGCAATCGGCAAGCGGAGGGATCGGACCATTGGCCGGGGCATCGACCAGGACGGCGGCGAGCTTCGCCGTTCGGCGGCACGTCGGGCCGCATGCTCAGCCCCGTAATCTCACGCCCGCCCGCTTCCGGCTGCTTCACGCAATATTCATGAAGGTTCACCTGATATTCATACGGGCTCGCTACCGTACCCATCCTTCGCGGGAAGAAATTATTCCAACCATGTGTGCGAAGCACGAATCCTATGTGAATCTGGAGCAAGAATGGCTGCAAAGGCAAAAGCGTTTTCACTCGTCGAGCTTCTCGTCGTTCTAGGCATCATCGCGGCGCTCATGGCGATTCTTCTCCCGCTGCTGGAAAAGGGTCGGGAGAAGGCCAACGAGGCCAAATGCATGAGCAACCTGCGGACGATCGGGCAATCGATCGCGCTCTACGCCAACGAGAACCACGGGCACTACCCGCGGACGACGTACACGCCGGGCGCGACGCCGACGGCCGGGACGAATCCCGCGGCCGCCGACCCGTTCGGCCCGGGCGGCCCGGCGGCCAACGACGTCTCCGCGGCCCTCTTCCTACTCGTGCGAACGCAGAAGCTGCCGATGGAGACGTTCACCTGCCCCTATAACGATGTGACCACCTGGGAGCCCGATCCCGCCACGGCCCCGGGGTCGCGCTCGAATTTCACCAACTTCCGTAAGAACCTCGCCTACAGCTACGCCAACCCCTACCCCGACACGGCCGTAGCCGAAGGGGGATATGACCTCAGCAGCCACATGACCGCCGCCTTCCCCATCGCGGCGGACATCAACCCCGGGACCGGGGGGACTGAAAACAGCACCAACCACGAAGAGCGCGGGCAGAACGTCCTCTACGCCGACGGGCACGTCTCGTGGGAGCACGGCCCGCTGGTCGGGATTAATGGCGATAACATTTATACTGCCAGGAACGGTGCGGTGGCCGCTTCCCCGGCGGATGTTTCTGACGCCGTGCTGCTTCCGGCGAAAAAGTAGAACGTACGTTTTCGGACGCGGTGCCCGGCGTCTTGCCGAGTGTTTGGAAATCAGCACCCTGCCCGCTTTGCCGCACCAATATGACTACGTATCATTAGACCCGCGTGAATTCATGCGGGATCTGAGGTGGGGAGCGGAGTCACCATGCGAGTGCCGAAGTTCGCGCCCCGGTTGTCGCGAGTGTTATTCGGCACGAAGAAGCGAATCCTCCTTTCCGTCGCCGCGAGCTTGGTGGTGATTGGTCTCTTCGCAATCGGGGGCATTTATCGGTACATCACGACGGGCGGCATGATCGCCCGGCAAGACCCTTCGCCGTTCGAGACTTTCATAGCAACGCGGCTCGTCAACTTAAGCATCCCCGGCACGGCGGAGGCGATGAAAAACCCGCTGAGTGCCAGCGGTGATGGGGCGGATGTAGCAAACGGGCGTGACCTGTATCAGAAGAACTGCGAAAGCTGCCATGGTTACGATGGGAGCGGGAGGACGGCATCAGGTAGCGGATTGTACCCGCCGCCGGCCAATCTTGCCGGGCCGGCGACCGCCAAACGCACGGACGGTGCCCTGTTCTATCTGATTCGCAATGGTGTCCGAAATACCGGCATGCCGGGGTGGCAGTTCACGGATCAACAGACCTGGCAGCTGGTTCTATTCGTTCGCAATCTTCCCGTTGTCGCTTCGACAGATCCACCCCCTTCAAGCCACCGGGCATCGGCTCAATATGTCGGCTCTGCCGCATGCGGTACGTGCCACGCGGGTGTTTATCAGCGGTGGAAGGCAACTCGGATGGCCAACGTGGTGCGAGACCCGCACGAACACCCCGACGCCATCATTCCCGACCTCTCAAAGTCCGATCCCCTCGTCACGTTTGCGGCGACTGATATTGCCTTCGCGTACGGCGGCAAATGGAAGCAGCGTTACTTCAAGAAAGTGGGAAATGATTACTACCCGCTGCCCGCACAATGGGACGTGACGCACAAGAAGTGGCGGCCGTACTTCGTGAAGGATGATTGGTGGGTCAGGTATTATCCTGCCGACAATTTCAAAAGGCCCACCAGCACAACTTGCGACGGCTGCCATTCCGTGAACTACAACACCACGACCCACATGGTCACGGAATGGAACGTCGGCTGCGAAAAATGCCACGGCCCGGGGAGTGAGCACGTGAAGAATCCCGTGAATTCCACGATCATCAACCCCGCCCGGCTCGACTACGTGCAGGCGAATGACACCTGCATTCAATGCCATTCCCAGGGACGCCCGCCGGCCAATCCTATTGCGGGGCAATATTACGATTGGCCGGTGGGGTTCCACATGGGCCTAAAGCTGAGCGACTTCTGGAAGCTGGAAGACCATAAGGCGGGCGAAACAACCTTCACCCATTTCGCCGACGGCACGGCCCACAAGAACCGCATGCAGGGGAACGATTTCGTAACGAGCCTGATGTACACACATGGGGTTTCCTGCTTCACGTGCCATGACTCGCACGGCTCTGGAAATGAGGCCCTTCTTCGAAAGCCCGCGAATTCGATCTGCCTCGACTGTCACAGCCCCAAGTCGCCAAATGGCCCCCGCGCCGCGACGCTCGAGCAGCACACCCACCACAAGCCCGGCAGCACTGGCAGCGAGTGCGTTGCGTGCCACATGCCAAAGATCGCACAGACGCTCGGCGACGTGAACGTCCGCAGTCACACCTTTCGCTTCATCGGCCCGGCCAAGACGGATGCGTTGAAAATCCCCAATGCCTGCAACGTGTGCCATACCGACAAATCGACCGTATGGACGGCGGATGCTTTGAAGTCGTGGACAGACCGTTCCCCCTGGCGAATGGAGCAGTGAGTCGGGTTCACCTGTTGGTTCAAAGCCGCGGCGGCGCCGGCTTGATGGGCGGCTGGAAGGCCTGTGCCCCTTTGACGTTCAATTTGCGCTTGTAGATCTTGTCGCCGCAGGTGGCGAAAACGGTGTCGAAGTTTTCTCCGCCGAAGCAGAGGTTGGCCAGGCCGGTCTTTGGGGTGGGGATGATGCAGTTGACGCGGCCGGCCTGGTCGCAGACCTGGATGCCCAACCTCGTGGCCACGTAAAGCCGGCCGTCGCGGTCGCAGCGCATGCCGTCCGCGCCGCTGTCGTCGGCGGAGTCGGGGACGTGCAGGTGGTAGTACCGCTGCTTATCGGCCAGCGAGCCGTCCGGCTGGATCTGGTAGCTGTACACCCAGTGCGATTTCGTGTCGTCAACATAGAGCAGCGTCTGGTCGGGCGAGAGGGTGATTCCGTTGGAGAACTTCAGCCCGGTGTCCACGACCTTCTTTTCGCCCTTGGGGCTGATGTACCACACTTTGCTGGGGTCGGTGCCGTTCCAGCCGGGGTTGGTGACATAAATGCCGCCGTCATGGCGGACGACGATGTCGTTGCCGCGGAACCCCTCGGCGACAACCGTCGGCTTGCCGTCAGGCGTGTAGGCGATGATCTGGTCCGCCCCACCCGCGACGGTGTACAGCCGGCCGTCGGGGCCGAAGGCCTGTCCGTCGCC
>JAQGHH010000155.1 GCA_028288945.1 Phycisphaerales bacterium | reverse complement strand
CCTCGGAGAAACAATTGCTTCCCGGCGAAGACCGGGCAGGCCGAGGAGCCTTTCGGGAGTTGGTTCCGGGAGATTTTCTCATACGCTCCCTTGGCTGCGATCACGAGGCAGTCGCCGGCGGTGTTGGTGAGGTAGAGCATGCCGCCGGCGAAGGCGGGGCTGGGGTAGGCGGCGGGGCCGCCGGGCTTGGTTTCGCCGGCGGGGGGGAGTTCGAGGGTTTTGGGCTCGGAAAGGGACTTGCCGGTTTTTGCGTCGATTACTGAATAGACTGCGCCGCTGGTGAGCGTGAAAAGCAAACCGTCCTTGAGCACCGGCGACGCGATGAATTCGCCGTCGAGGGTTTCGTCGAAGAGCCGTTTGACTTGGAGCTTGTCGCCGGCCAGGGCGAGTTTCACGGCAGTCAGTTCCGGGCCGACGAAGTAGACGGTGTCTTGGTCTGCGATGGGGCTTGCATATTCGAGGTGGCCCAGGTCCTTGGCGAGAACCTTGCCGTCGGAAGCCCGCACGGCAAAGCCGGTGGGGGTGACGACAACCGGCGTTTTACTCAGGTTCATCACCACCGGCGTGCCGTAGGCGGTTTCCACGTCCTGCGCTTCCCAGAGGACTTTTCCCGTCTTGCGGTCCAGGCCGTGCAGATGACTCGCGGGGGCGATCAACACGTCCCCGGCCAGCACCGGGGACGCGCTGCGGCCGTACGCCGTGGTCTGCTCGGCGGGGACCCAGACGATCCAGTTGCGTTCCCCGGCGAGCGTGTACGAAGCGACGATGCCGTTGCCGAGGACGACGTAGACGTTGTTTGCGTCGCAGACCGGCGTGGGGGTGGTGTAGCCGCAACTGGTTTCATACCGCGGAACTTTTGCCGGCCTGATATTCGGGGGGAGGTCGGCGAACCCGCTGGATTGCTCCCACACGGGCCGGCCGGTGGCGCGTTCAAGGCAGAGCAATTTGCCCGGCTCGGACATGAGCAGGATCTTGTCGCCGACGATGAGGGGAGAGGAGCTGCTCTCGCCGACTTTCGTGCGCCAGCGGATGTTGGTTTTTGATGACCAGGTTGTGGGGGGCTGGCCATCCGCGTATAGGCCGGAGCCATCGCCGCGCCAGCCGATGGGGGAATTCGGTTCGGCGCTTTGGGCGGTGGTGTAGCCGATCAGGAGGGCGGCGAGAAGGGCGGCTCGGGAGAGCGTGAGACGAATGGAGTGGTTCATACCATTTCCGAATATTCCGGACGGATCACTACTCCCTCTCCCCCGAGTACGAGGGAGAGGGGACCGGAGCGCGATATGGCGCTCTCGCGTCAGTTCGCGCCGATGCAGTAGAGATAAAGCTCCGCGCGGTAGTACATCCGCCCGCCTTGGAAGATCGGCGATGAAAGCGAAGTCTCCTGATGCGGCTTGTCCCAGTGCTTGGGGTCCCAGGGCGCGACCGTTTGTTCGATGTGGTTTCGCGCGATGATTTTTGGTTCCGGGCCGGGTTCCATCAGCAGCGTCGTGCCCATGTTGTCCATTACGTAGAGATGTCCGCCGGCCAGGGTGGGGCTTGCGCAGACGCCCACGATGTATCCGCCGTGCATGCTGGTCTTGTAGATGTCGGGGTTCAGGTCGAGCACTTTGTCGAAGACGATTTTCTTCTGCGCGGTATCGACGACGACCATCCGCCCCTGGTTGCTTAGGCAGTAGACCAGGCCGTTGAGCACGACCGGCGATGGCACCCAGAAATTGACCGAATTTTCCCACCGCTTTGATTCATCGGGAATCGGGAATTCGATCAGGCCCTGGCGCTCGACATGAAGCTGGCCGGCCTGGTCGCTCTCCCATTTCACCCACATCAGCCTCCCGGCGGAATCGGGGAGGTACATGACGTTTCCTTCGATGACGGGCGTGCCAATCATGCTCATCGAAAGCATGTGGTCGTCCTTGAACTCCACGATCGTCCCGTCCTCGACGCGCATGAATCGGCGTTTGCCGAGCACGTACTGCTTGCCTCCGGATTCGAAGGAGAGGATTGAAGGGAAGCTGTCGGCGTTTTTGAACGTTTGCCGCCAGAGTTCGACGCCCGTCTCTTTGTTCAATGCGACGACGTCGTCCGCGACGCAGTAGATCATGCGATCGCCGACGATGATCGGCGACGACCCGCACCCGTGCTCGCCCATGCGGTTGGAATCGACTTGTTCCGCGGCCATCCATTTGCGGTTGCCGTCGAGGTCGTAGCAGCCGATGACGCCCATGCTCGAGGTGAAGTAGAGGTTGCGGCCGTCGGTGCAGGGGGTTCCGCCGGTGTAGCCCGACCACTTCGACCGCCACATTTCGGGCGCGAGCTTATAGCGACGATCGATATGGGCGGTTAGCTCTGCGAGGTGCTTCTGCAACTGGTATTTCTGCTCGATGAGCGGCTGCGGAACATCGGGCGACTCGCAGACCGATTTGTTGACCGCGTCCAGCTTGGCCGCCGTGTCGACGACTTCCGGCCAGAGCGGATTTTTTCTGTCTTCCGCCGTCACGATTTCATTGGGCCCGTGCGACCGGACCCAGATCAATTTGCCGGTCTTCGCTTCCAGGCACATCATGTCGTACGGCTCGGAGCGGATGTAGAGCCGGTCGCCGACCAGCAACGGCGACGCCCAACTATAATGCGGCAGCTTCTTCTGCCAGATGACATGGCTGGTCTTGCCGTCGGCGTCCTTGGCCCAGGCGGTGGGGGCTTGGGGATCTTTGAACTGCCCGGTGCCGTTGCCGCGCCACCCGTTGACCTCGGCGGCCGAGCAGAAGCCGGCGACGAGAAGCGGCGACAGTACGAGAATGGTCAGGGCATGTGATTTCATTGAAGGTTGCCTCCGGGAAAGCCATGAAGCCGGCAAAAACCTGGCTGGTCGGTCGGGAATCGCCGAGGTCGAAAAGGGCGTGTATAGGTCAACGCAGTTATCGGTTCGCTTCGGCCTCTGGGAGAAGATACCCGGTCCGTGCGGAATTGTTTGAGATCTTGCGCCGCACGCGAAATGTTCACAGGGGGCAGTTCCGCAAGCCCCCTTTGATCCTCCTCACCCGCGGGTTACACTTTTTCAATGTCCTCCCGGTGGGTTTATGCGGTGGCGGGGTTGTTGATCCTTTCGGCCGCTTATGGGTGTTACTGCCAGGCGCCGCTGATTTGGGACGGGGCTTATCAGTTTGATGTGACCCTCGCGCAGCAGTTTCCCTACGTCTACAAGTCGCGATTTCATACCTTCTTCCTCTGGTACCCGACGGTTTGGGCGAGCCACGTCACGAGCAATGTGAACGTATTGCAAGCCATCTACGGGCTGCCGTTTTTGTTGGCGCCGGTGGTGGGGTTGCTGCTTTCCTGGTGGATGGTCAAGAAGCACGCGCCGCACCTGATCATGTGGGTGATCTTTGGCGTCGCCGCGGCGACGGTGCCGGGGCAGATCTTTGTCATCAACGACAGCTATTTTCAGCTGCACCTCTTCTGGCCATTGTTCGTCTCCGTTTTTGTACCGCTGACCTGGCCGAAGCGGATCGTCCTGGCGATCCTGGCGGTGTTTCAGATGGTGCATCCGGTCGGCGTGCTGCTGTTGCTGGGCGGGGCGGTCGCCGGGGGGCTGGTGGCCTACTTTGATCGCGAGCACCGCAAGCGCCTGCTCACCCGCTCGGCGGTCATGCTCCTGCTGTGTGGTTTGGCCGGGTTCAAAATCTACCTTTCGAATCACATCCCGTCGTGGATCGACGACTACGCCAAGCAGGAAGCCACGTGGGCAAACGCCTGGAGGTGCTGGGTCGCGGCGGTCTGGGGGACTCCGTTGCACGGCCTGGTCATGATGTGGGGGGCGGCAGTGTTGGTCTTCATTCAGCCGATCGTGCGAGGCCGCAATCGCACGCTGGCAATGTGGTGCGGGGTGCTGGCGGTGGTCTGTGTGGTGCGCGGGGCGTCCGTGTGGTTCTATTGGGCGCACGGGCCCAAGTGCCTGTGGGGCGGCGCGATTGACTATCGGCGATGGGTGGGGCCGCTTGCGGTGCCGTTCTTCCTGCTGGCGACTTTCGAAGTGATCCGGCGGTCTCGTCAGGCGAGCGACCCGGGCGCGGGGGCTTCGGAGCCCGCCGGCCGCATCCGCGGACCGGTCGGCGTCATGGTGGCGATGGTTTTCGCGATCACGCTGGGGATGCAGTACACAACCTTCCACCAGCACACGCGGCTGCTCATGGCCGCGGTGCGGGATTATCCCCGCGCGATTGTCCCGGATACCGATCCGTCCCTGTGGTTCGTGAATCATTCGCCGCTGGCGCACTGGGGGGCGGGCAATTATGTTACGGCGATGCAGGGAAAGACGCCGGAGAAGATGTTCCTCGACGCGACGCAGGAGAAGATCATCCGCGACAAGTTCTTCGACGGCCCGCAATCGGAGGCGGAGCGCTCGGCGATGGGATGGTGGTATTATGACCGCCAGCCCGACCAGCCGCCGGGGCCGATGGGATGGTTCGACTTCCGCCCGGCGCTGGCGCGGGCGAAGGCCGAGCAGCACCTCCCCTCGCGGCGCGAAAAGGGGAAAGTGCTGGACGGGATTCCGTAGGGGCTGCTTCAGCGGACGTTCGTGGTGCGAGTCGCATTCGGGACGTCCGCTAAGGTGGGTTCTACTGGCGTGATCGATTTAAAATGCTCCGCGAAAATCGGAGCCGGAGCGTGTCGCTCCGGTCGGGCCGGAGGCCCACTCTTCCCCTCTCCCCCGAGTACGAGGGAGAGGGAGTCAGACGGAGTTTCGCTCCGACCGGCTTGTTCTGAGCGCAGTCGAAGAGGCCGACAAGGCTTGGCTCCGAAGTCACCCGACGAACTAGGCCGTTGCATTGCTGATCGGATTTCGTCCGCGGGAACAAGCACATTCGAATGACTTTAGCACAACCATCCACGCCCTCGCCGCAGGCATTCGATGGTCCGCAGTCGCGCTCCTCGCGGCAGTTCGTCATTGCGGCGATCGTCACACTGCTCCTGGCGATCGTGCCGGCGGTGATGTGGCCGGGGGCGATTTCCTGGATGTGCGATGAGCCGGTGCTGGTGGCTCAAGCCTGTTATTTCAACCAGGCGCACGAACTGGCCAATCGGGGCCTCGCCGGGAACATGGGCGTGCCGTACGGACCGCTGCCCACGCAGTATTACCAGGCGCTACTACTGGTCACGCACAACCTGCCGGCGATCGTCGCTATTCACGCGTTTACACTCAGTTCGGTGCTGGCGGTTTCGCTGCTGTGGCTTTCGCGGTCATTGCGGCTGACGCCGTGGTTTGCCGCCTGCGTCGTGCTTTGCCCGTACCTGTGGTGGGGCCAGCGCGTGTTGTGGGATGCCAGTTTCGCGCTGCCGCTGGGGATGCTGGCGGTCGCGGCGTATGCGTCGTTTCTTCGAACCGATTCCGGGAAATCCCTCGGCCTGGCGATGGCCGCGGGGTTGACGGGGCCGCTCATTCACCTCCAGGGCCTGCCCTTGTTGCTGGCGTTCGCCGGCCACCTTCTCCTGCACCGGCCGTCGGCGCTGCGGCGGCATTGGATGCCGGTGTTGATCGGCGTCGCGGTCATCTTCTCGCTGAACGCCGGCTACCTCCACCTGATCCTCCAGATCCTGCCGAGCATTCAAGGGATTCTGGGGCAGGGTTACCCGAACCCCGTCAGCCGGGCCAGTTCGCTGTCGGGGCCCATGTTGGGCGGGGCGTTGCTCGATGGGGAATATTTCGTGCGGGCCATCAAGGAGATGACGGGGCCGGGCCGCTCGGTTGAGGCGGCGGTGCTCGTATCGCGCATCATTACGCCGCTCATCTGGGTGGGAATGGCGTGCGCGGTCGTAAGCTTGGTTCGTAGTGCAGGGAGGCGAGCGATCCCGCCGACGGCCGAGGGGGCGCAACCTGTCGGCGTCGATGTCGCCGGGGCGCGCCGCGAGTTCTTCCGCATTTCGCTGGTCTGCCTCGGGTTGCAGTTGGTGATGGCCGTCTCGCTGCACGTACCGCCGTTGCCGCAATACACTTTTGGGACTTTCCCCATCCATGTGCTGTTCGGCTGGTTCGCGATCGATCTGCTGCAGCGCGTGCGGCTGGGCCTGATCGTGACGGCGGCATGGGGCCTGTCACTCGCCTACATCACACTCGGCAGCGCGTGGCAGATTCATCGCGACGGCTGGAGCCGCTGGTTGTTCTCGGCGTCATTGGATAATCAAATCGAGGTCGCCCGCGAACTGAATCGGTATAGCGACACGACGGTCTGGACCAATGTGCGGACGTACAAGTCCAGGCCCACCGCACAGGCGCTGCAATGCCTCCGCGTGATCCTGCCGCCCGATCCCGCGATGGTGCAGATCCGCAGCCCGCACGGCCTGCTCATTCGTTACAAGACGAGTGATGATCCCAACTCCAGTTGGATAGAATTGGTGGAAAAGGATGGGGAGACGCCTAATCCGCCGGAGACGGAGGAGATGGACGTCGCGCCGTGGCCGCGGGCGTATTAAGACGCAAGAGTGATAATTCGTTTGTCCCCGCCCTGTCTTCGATCGCTTCCCTGTCTGACACTCAGTACCTCGCCCGGTTTCGCAGGATCCGACGCGACTGGCCGCATTCACCCGAGGTACGTCACGTTAAGCGGCATCTCTTCAACCGTTCCGCCGCGTAGCTCGACACGGTACGCGCCGGCCCCTGGCCGGGACGAGACTGCGCGGTGCATTTGCCCATTGACGAAGTGAATGGCGCAACCATCGTCGGCCGCGTAGCCGGCGGGAAGGCCTTCGGCCACAAGTCGGCGGTAGGTGGGACGGCGTTCTGGCTCACCATCGTAGTGCGGGCAATTGCTCCCGGAGATCAGGCCCAGCCCGTCGTGCAGCGCCGCGAGGGTCGGGCCGAACGAGTCTGTCACTCCCGCGTCGAACCAGCAGAGCGAGCCGGCGCTGATGCCGCACAACACCACGCCTTGCTGGTGGGCCTCGCGGAGGATCACGTCCAGGCCGTGCGCGCGCCAGACGGCCAGCAGGTTGGCGGTGTTGCCGCCGCCGACGTAGATAACGTCCTGTGACATAACGAGCGACCGCAAGTCGGCCGTCCGACGGCGGAACAGCGGCAGGTGGGTCGGGGCGCAGTTGCGGACGGCAAAGGCGTCGTAGAACCGGAGGCAGTATCCCTCGGCGTCCCCGCTGGCGGTGGGCACGAAGCAGACACGCGGCCGGGGAGAACGGGCCAGCGACAAAACGTAATCATCCAGGAGCGGGTTGTCCGGCTCCATGGAGAAGCCACCGCCTCCGATCGCGACGAGGTTTGTGTCCGGTGGGGTCATCTCATTCTTATGGTCGGGTGCGTCTTGCGGGCTCACGGCTTGATCGCTTTTTCGCTCCCGCTTCCAAAGCGGCAATGTTGCGTAACGCGTACTCTAGTACGCGACCCGGCTCGGATGGAAGGGCGCGCAGTGAAACACGCCCGGCAGGATGCCAGAAAATACCACAAAGCGGATTGGACGCCTCAAGGCGGGAGGCGTTGAGATCCCGTGACAAACAAACCGGGGCGGACGCCCGATCGGAGCGGCGGCAGAAAGATAGTTAATTGGACCTGTCCCGGTTTTGGTCAGAGGACTTGCGGGAGCTCGCCGATGAGGTGGTCGAAATTCAGAGTGTTGAGGTCCGGGGAGCGGATGAAGACGTCGAGGCTGGTGGCGCTGCCGAGGTCCAGGTCGGCCTTGAGATTGCGGCGGAAGCTGAAGAGCAGTTGCCACGCGGCGGCTTCGCGGGCGATCTCGTCGCGGTGGCGGTCGATCCATTCCACCTTCGGCCGCAGACGGGCCACGCGGCTGGGGGGCGGGGCGGGTTGGGACGGGTCGGTCATCGGGGGCGTGAAGGTTTCCACGTCCTTCTCGTATTGGGCCATCGTCTCGTAGCCGTCGGCTTCGAGATGATCGATCCGGCCGAGCCGGCGGAAGGCGAGGGTGCGGTAGGGGTCCTGGTCGGAGGCCACCGAGTATCCGCCGACCTGTCCGCAGAATTCGTCGCGGACGATCGCCTCGAGCAGTTCGTCGAAGTATCCGTCGTTGTCGCCCGGCCCCAGGGCGTCGCGGAAGGATTGCCGGTGGAATGGCAGGCTGACGCCGCGTTCGAATCGGATCGGCGTTGGCTTAAGCGGGAAAGGCCCGCCCACCGGCCACTCGCCACTCGTCGGCATTGGAGGTCGATCGTTGAATTGGGGATCGGGGTGATGGATCGCGATCATGGGCACGTGCCCGAAAGCCCAGCGGCGGGCGAAGAGCCAGAGCCCTCCGCGCCTCGGCAGCGGCAGACTGTCGACAGGCGGGATGTCGGCGAGGTTGAATTGCGCGATAAAGGTCGCGTGCCCGCAGGGCCGATCTTGTGCGTCGATTCCCTCCGGCCACGCGGCGCCGTCGGGCAGGTCCGGCACGCCGCCGATCCGGCTGGCGCCCGGCTTGTCGTCGCCGGGTATCCGGGTCGTGGCGTTGGTGAAGTAGACGCATTCTCGCGCTTCGGAGGTGAGGAGATCGAGAGAGCCGGTGAAACCGGCTTCCGTCGCGGCGGCGCTCAGTGCATTACGAAGCTCGTCTGAAAGCATCGGAATAAACTCCCCGGTCTACACAGTGCGGGGCGGGGGAGGAGCAGGTAGAAGGCAGATCTCAAATTTCAAATTCCAGATTTCAGAGCTGAGATTTGAGATCTGAGTCCCCGGCCTATTGCCTGCTTCCTACTGCACTCAACCCGTGTTCCTTGGTCTTCACCATTGGCTCTTCCGCCTTCTGTCCGAACACCAGCTTACCCAACACGCTTGCCATCCAGACCATCGTTGGCAGCGGGTCTCTCAACGCGGCGTAGGGGCCGGTGCGGGCTTTGACGGATTCCTTGAGCCATCCCAGTACCGAGATTTCACCCTTCGCATGGTAACCGTTGGGGCGGAAAGTGGCGTGACCGTCGTGGAAGAAATCCTGCCAGGCCGCAGGGCGATGGGGCGCGCCATTTTGCGGGGCGGACGGGGGAGTTTGGCCGGCGGCCAGGGAGTAGAGGACGTGCGGGAAATTGATGCCGCGGGCGAAGGGGAGCGTGACCTGGAGCCACACGCGGGGGTTGATCTCGATCACATATAGCTTGCCGGTTTCGGGATGGCGCTTGAGCTCGACCTCGGCGATGCCGTGGCACTTGAGTTCTTGGAGCAGCGCGACGGCCGCGGCCTGGGCCTCGGGGTCGTGGAAGGCTTCGACGTAGAGGCCGACGCCGGTGCCGCTCGTGCCCTGGCGGCGCTTGCGGGCGGTGAAGGCGGCGAGGACGCGGCCGTCGCGGTCCAGGCACGCGGCCACGGATATTTGCTGCTGCGAGTTGCCGGGGATGTATTCCTGCGCGACCAGGCGCAGGCCGTTGCAACCGGCGTAATGCTCGCGGGCGTGCGCGACTTGTGCGGGGGTTTCGAGCAAGAGCACCTTGGGGAAGTTGGTGCCGGCGATGTCGCCCTGGCGGACGGGCTTGAGGATCATCGGCAGGCCGAGCTGCGCGAGGGCCGCGGGGATTTCCTTTACGCCGCTGATGGTAAGGCCGCGCGGGGCGACGGCGGACATGGCGCCCGTGCGCTGCGCGAAGCGGCTCTTGTCGAGCAGGTCTTCGATCACGCTTTCGTCGGGGAGGGTCATCCGGTAGAGCGGCTCGAGCCGGGCGCGGGCGCGGGAGACGAGCTGCACCATGCGGTCGGAGGTGGGGATGAGCACGGGCCGCGGCGGCAGCTTCGCGGCGAAGGCGACGGCGGCTTCGATGATTTGCTCGTCGGTGGAATCTTGCGGCAGGCGTACGCCGCGACGGCAATAGCGCGACCAGAACGCGGGCAGCGGCTCGATGGCGTCGAGGCCATGGCATTCGACGCCGGCCCGGCCCAAAAGCCGGAGGGTGCTGAGGCCGGTCTCGGTCATGCCCAGAATGAGAGCTGGTGGACGTTCAATCATGTGTAAGTAGCGATGCCCCCGCCAAGGGGAATACAGCAATGGTATCGTACTTACATGATACCCCCTTCAATGCGGCCATGCGTTTAGATTGTGTTATCGTGTGCCACTTGCGGGCATGGGAATTCAAGGGTCCGATAAAACCTAAATGACGGCGGGGGGAACGCAGGCGACGGGCGCGGAGGTGTATTCCTGTCGGGGAATGGACAGTTCGGGACCGTCGGATGAACGCCCGGCCGAACTGCTACGCCATGCAGAATATTAAGGTCGCTTGATGACCATGATCTGCTCTCCCCCACGTAGCTCGAAGTTCGCATCCTTGCTTTCACGCAGCTCGCGGAGGGTGGTGCGTCGAACCTGCTCGGGGGAGGTGGGGGTCTTGGGACGAGTGACAATAATTTCGGTATTGTCGGGGAGTCCAGGGTCAGGGCCACCCGCCCAGTCGAGCATTTGCT
>JAQGHH010000154.1 GCA_028288945.1 Phycisphaerales bacterium | reverse complement strand
AGTTCCGTCACGCGCCCGCGGGCGCGGTCGCGCAGTTCCGTCACGGGGCCGAACTGGATGGAAGCGGTCGGGCAGGCCTTGGCACAGGCGGGGGTCATGTCATCGGATTGGCGGTCGAAGCAGAGGGTGCATTTGTGGGCGTGGCCGTCGTCCTGCTGCCCCTCGGCCCGGCCGAGCACGCCAAAGGGGCAGGCGCTAATGCAGTAGCCGCAGCCGTTGCAGATGTCGTTCTGAACGTAGACGTCGCCGAAGTCGTTGTAGATGATCGCGCCGGTGGGGCAGGAGTGCTGGCAAGGCGCACTTTCGCAGTGCTTGCAGACGTCGCTCATCATGAGCCATCGGCCGGCGTTTTCGCCGATCTGCTCCTTGAACTTCACGTGCCGCCAGGTCGTCGCGCCAAGGTGCCGGGTGTTGTCGTAGCTGTACCCCGTGAAGTTGTACTGGTCCGCGGGAAGCTGGTTCCACTGCTTGCAGGCCACCTCACACGCCTTGCAGCCGATGCAGAGCGTGGTGTCGGTGAAGAACCCCATGATCTGGTTCACGTCCCCCGGCTGCGGCACCGGCGTCCGCCGGGGCGGGAAGGCGTTGGTCAGCTCGTCGAAGGCTTCGCCGAGGATGGGGAGGGAGAGGGTCATCGCCGGGCTCCTGTCATGCTGAATGCCAGCGCACCATAGCAAGACGACCGGGAGCCGGGGAGGGGAATTTCAGGGAGAATGCGCCTTGGCGGGCATATTCGCCCGCAAGAGGGCAACAGGTTACAATTGTTAAAATGCCGTGCGCAACACGATCAGCCGCCCGGCTCAGCGTTTGGGGTGAGTTATGAGTGAAGCCGCAGTGCAAGACATTCTGAAGCGCATTGACAGTCTTCCCGAGGCCGACCGTTTGCTGCTTGAGCAGCGATTAGCCGAGCGAGTGGAGGCGGAGTGGCAGCGCGAAGCCGCCGCCGCCCGGGCCGAGGCCCAGCGGCGCGGGCTCGATCAGGCCGCCATTGACCGGGCAGTAGAAGAGGTGCGCTACCCGTCCGGCGGGCCGGGGCGATGAAGGTGCTCTTCGATACGAACGTCTACGTCGCCGAAGCCCTACTGGGCCATGCGGCAACCCGAATGATCGATGCGACCGTGCGGGCCGGTTGGCGAATTTACGTCAGCCCCTATCTGCTCGACGAATTGCGCCGCGTGCTGGCGGATAATCTGAGATTCCCGCTACGGCTTTCCGTTCTCTCACGAAACCGTGCTTTTCGTCGTGCTACAAATATCGAACCCGCCCCGTCCCGGCACGAAGTTCCCGACGATCCGAACGATAGCCCAATACTCCAAGCCGCTCACGGCCGGCGCAGACTACCTCGTGACCAACGATCGGCATTTATTGTTACTCGACCCATATGAGGGGCTGCGCATTGTGTCGATGGGTGCATACGAGAATTTGTTGCGCGACCTGGGATTGGTGGACCCCGATTCCTGAGATGGCACGCTCGGGCTCTAGCCTACCCTCGCGGCCAACCGAGCCCCCTGCTACAATCCGATCAGAGCAAGCATATGTCCGCCACTCGCCTTCTAGATCTCGTCGATGACCGGGCGCAGGTGATGCGCCTCACTGTCGATCAGTACCACCAGATGATCGAGGGTGGAATTCTTGCCGAAGGGGAGCCGTACGAGTTGCTGGACGGATACGTGGTCCGCAAGGACCGCAGTGCGGCGGGCGAGGATCCCATCACCGTCGGAAGTCATCACGCGTGGGCGGTCACGAATTTCGGGAAACTCGGCCGCAAATTGGCGCGGTTGGGATGCCACCTTCGCGCCCAGCAGCCCATCGCCGCGCCGCCCTTCAACGAACCGGAGCCCGACGGCGCGATCCTGGCCGGCGGCGAGGACAAATACCGCGAGCGGCATCCGAAAGCCGGCGAGGTGATGTGCGCGATCGAAGTCGCAGACAGTTCGCTCGCGCGTGACCGGCTCAAGCAGCGGATTTACGCTACGGCCGGGATTCGCCAGTACGTCATTCTCAACCTGCAGGACCGGCTTGTTGAAGTGTACACCCAGCCGCTGCCGGACAAGGGCCGCTATGGCCAATGCGTGACGCTGCCGCCGGGGCGTGCGGTGGAGTTCCACGTGAGCCGCGGCAAAAAATTGTCGGTACCGGTGAAGAGTTTACTGCCCTGAGCACGCGTACGGATCTTAAAAGCTACCGGCCATGCCCGAAGTCGATCTCCCCCTACGCCACGTCACGCCCCCGCAATGGGCCGCCCGCGTTTTGCAGCACCCGTTGGAATTGCTCAACGACCACGCCCACCTGGAAAAGAAAGCTGTGGCCAACGCGCTGGAGCTGCTCAACCGCTGGCCCGAGCCGGCTCCGCCGGAGAATTGGGTGGCGGCGATGACCGCCGTCGCGCGGGATGAGGTGGAGCACCTGGCGACGGTTACGCGTCTGCTGGCCCGCCGGGGCGGCCGCCTCAGCCGCCAGCACGGCAACCCGTACGCCGCCGACCTCCGCGCCTTGGTGCGCATGGGCTTGGGCAAGGGCGAGCTAATCGACCGCCTGTTGGTTTCCGCCCTCATCGAGGCCCGAAGCTGTGAGCGGTTCAAGCTCCTCGCTGATCATTTGGAATCCATCAGCCCCGAAGCTCCGGAAGCCGACCGTGAGCTGATGAAGCTCTACCGCGCCCTCTGGTCCAGCGAGCACGGCCACTACCGCACGTTCCTGCAATTGGCCGAACAGATCGAGCCGCCGGAAACGGTGGAACGGCGATGGGACGAGGTACTGGATGCCGAGGCGAAGATCATCGCCCGTCAGCCGCCGGGGGCGCGGATGCATGGCGGGGTGTAAGGGATCAAAGGGGAGTGCGGAACTCGATTCGAGTGTCGGTCCTACTTCTCGAAAACTGCAGTTCCATTCGTCAAGTCCATCGCAACATTTATCGCTTCCTCGACCGAACGCGAAGCGCCCCCGCCGACCTCTTTGCCGTCCGACGTTGTAAACACCAGATAGACGCATTCCTCTACCCGATCGTCCCGTACATCGGCCTCATCTTCATGGTCGCCGCTTCCATATCGGATGGGGCTTTGAACAATCCTTACCGGCAGCCGCACCGTGCCGTCGTAGAACCAATAGCCCGATCGAACCGTCAGCATGGTTTGCTCCATCGGCCGCCTGAGCTGATGCCTTGCAAATCCGCCAGCCCTCTACGGCGTAGCCGACTCCATGCATTTCCCATGTCAGCCGCGTCGCTGGCCATACGTTATTCGATAGACCCAGTCGATCGTGTCCGCCTTGCCACTGAGTGCATGGAGGCGGTTGTTCGTCGCACTCACGGACTTGTACTCGCTGCGCACCATTCCTTGTTCTCCGGCCTCGCCGAGCTTGCATTCGACCCACGAAACCTCGTCGCCCGCGGGGGAAAGTTGAAAACGTACATAGATGGGCGTCGTCGTCTGATCGGAGATAATGATGCAAAGACCGAAAATTTCGACTGCCGCGTCCCCGATCTTTCGTGCCACGAGAGGGAGCACGCCGTCGAGGCTCTCATTCTTCCATTCAGGATGGAGGTCCCGTAGGAGTTCGGGAATGAAAAATTCCAAGCCATGCAAGGCGTTACGAAATTGGGCAGAGTCCGGGATGTGCGCGCCGTTTGGCAATTCCGCGAGAACGGGCCGGAACGAGGTAACGATGAACGCCTCCGCTTTCGATGCCATATTCCCCGTCCGTATGTTGTGGTCCAGGCTTTCAGCCTGCTTATTGGCAGCCTGAAAGGCTGCACCACAATCAATCAGCATACGCGCGGATTCCCGCGCCGCATATGCGCGTCAGCACTTCCTGCGGGCTGGTCTTCCACTCCGCGGCCACATCTGCCTCACTCAGCGCATCGCCCAGAAGCACGACCTCATCGCCGACGCGATCTCCCGCGGCGGCTTCAACGAACGACGTTTGCATCCCCACTTCCAGGATGCGAGATCGGCGGCCGTTGATGATGCACGGGCCGGTCCGCAGGCCGTGGGAGTAGCCGACGAGGATAACGCCGTGGTGGGGGGAGACGAAGCCGCTGTAGCCGGCGGGGCCGGTGGATTCGCGCTCTTCCACTAGACGGGCGCCGACGCGAACCGCACCGCGGTAGAGGGCGAGGCCGGGGCGGACGGCGTCGAGCCTTGCCGCGGGGTCGGCCAGCAGCGAGGAACCCGCGGCGTGGAGGAAGAGTTTGCCTTCCCTCGCGGCCGGGCCGTGTTCGCTCATCGTTTGCGTGAACTGGCGGACTTGATCGAGCGTCGAGGCGTGCGTGAACGCTTCGCCGATGTCCCCAGCGCGCATCACGGCGCTCACATCTTGTGGGCCGCAGGCGAAGCGCTGCTGGCCGGTGTCCACCGACAACACGGGTCTCGCGGCCCGCAACAGCGCGGCCCGCTCGGCAGTCCAGACTGCGGGTTGGACATGGTGGCGGACGTAATCCTGCGGATCGTCCGATTCGCCGAGTAGCGCGATGGTTCGCTTGCCCGTCAGATCGAAAAGGCGGTACTCGACGGCTTCGCGCAAGTCGAAGACGTAGAACGCCTGCACGAGATCGGCGAGGGTCGCCGCGACGCGGGTTGCGCCCAGGCCGTAGGCATCGGCCTTCACCACCGCGATGATCGGGACGGCGGTTTGCTTCGCGATGTCCTCCGCATTCCGCCGGACGCGGGCAAGGTCAATGCGGACGGCGACGTGCGAATTGGCGGGCATGGGCCCAATTGGACCGGGATAATGGCGAGGCGTCCAGAGAGGATGGGGCCGCCCGATTGTGGGCGGACATTTTTGTCTGGCTATGAGGTGGGGCAGACATTTTTGTCTGTCGCGAGTCCGCGAGCGGGGGCATTCCTGCCCCACGAGCGGACTCGCAAGAATTCTCGGGTCGGTTCGAGAGGGCAGGAATGCCCCTCCACTCCCCGACCCGACCCAGACAGGAATGTCTGCGCCGCCATTGAGGAATGTCTCCACTCCCGAACCCGACGGCAGACAAGAATGTCTGCCCCACCATGGGGAACCGCCGCAATTGCAAGTTACATCGGGGAACTCAACAAAGATCGCAGAGACCACACAGCGCACCGAGAAAGACGCGAACTAATCAGTGCTTCAGAACTTCTTCTTTGTGCTCTCTGTGGCCTCTGTGCCCTCTGTGGTTCGCCCCTTCCCTTGCGGTGCGGCCGCAGGTTGGGTGGCCGGGTGCTTCGGGTCTTCGTCGAAACCGGCGATTACTTTCAGCGGGTGCTCGGTGGCCTTGTCACTGGGGCTTGTCGCGAGAATCCGGATTGTGCCGTCCGTGCTTCGTTCGAACACGTGGAGAAGCTTGTCATGGGAGTCGATCAGGCTCACGGTCGCGGCGGATTCCGTGAACCGTAGCGCGGCGAAGCCCGTGTCGGAGCGCGAGTAGGGGCCGCGATTATCGCGGAGCAACGACCGGCGGCGGGCGCCTCCGCCGCCGCTGACGATGAAAGTTGTCGGCCACCCTTCGATCTCGAGGTGCTGGAGGGTGTGGTCGTGGCCGCAGAGGTAGAAGTCTACTTTATGGTCCTTGAAGATTTCTCCCCATTGCGATTGGAGGACGCCGTTGTCGCCGTGGGCGCCGTTGCTGAAGAGGGTGTGGTGGGCGCAGCAGACGGTCCAGCGGGCGCGGGGCTTGTCGAGCTCCTGCTTCATCCAGGCGATCTGCGCGTCCCAGTCCGCGCCGGTCATCATCGGCTTGTTGCTATCGAGCATGAGCACCGTCACCAGGGGCTCTTTAGTCGTGGGCATGTCAATCCGGTACCAGCGGCTGGGCACTTTCCATCGCGATTGCGGATGCAGGCGGGCGTAGTCGAGCTCGACCTTGAAACGGTCCTTCTCGTAATCATGATTGCCGAAGCAGGCGTAGAAGGGGAAGTTCAGCCGTTTGCGGTCGTACATCTTCTCGAAGACGGTTTGGAAGTTGGGATCGTCCGTGTCCTCGAGGGTGACGCGGAAGTTGTCGCCGAGCAGCAACGCGGCATCGAAGCGGGGGCGATCCTTCGCGTACGCGGCGATGGCGTCGGCGACCGCCTGCTGGTCGGCGGTGCCAAAGCCCCAATCGCCAAAGGCGACGAGGTTCACTTCGGGAGACTGTTTCTGACGCGGGGCGGAAAGGGCGGGACTGGCCGCTGCGAGGGCGAACCAGGTGAGAAACAGCCATCCTGTAAACTGTCTCATGCGATATTTCTCCCGTTTGATCTTGTCTGCCGGGCTCATCCTAACACTACGTCGCAGTTCTTGAATGGCCTTACTGGCTTGCCGGGAGAATCGAACGCCAAGGCGAATCTTGAATTCCATCACTCATTCGAGGACACTTCCCGCCCTCCCGATCGGGCGATTCGTGTAGTGGTATAGCGTAACCAGCGGCCGTCCATCGCCCGAAACCCTGTTGGCAAGAGGAAGGATCTGCACATTATGCCCAGCGACGCATTCGCCCCGGATAAGAAGCTCAGGTTCACTTTCGGTCTCTGGACCGTCGGCAACCCCGGCCGCGACCCGTTCGGGGGGCCGGTGCGCGAGACCATCTCGCCCGTGCAGATCGCCGACCTTCTGGGCGAAGTCGGCGCGTACGGCGTCAACTTCCACGACAATGACCTCATCCCCATCGACGC
>JAQGHH010000145.1 GCA_028288945.1 Phycisphaerales bacterium | reverse complement strand
CTGACGTACGCCGACACCATTTCGGTGATGACTTCCTCATGCGTCGGCCCGAGCACGATCAGCCGGCCGTGGCGGTCCTTAAGCTTCAGCAGGTTGTCGCCGTAGCTCACGTCGCGGCCGCTCCGCTGCCAAAGCTCCATCGGCTGCAGCGCGGGCAGCAGCACCTCCGCGCACCCGATCGCGTTCATCTCCTCGCGCACGATCTGCGACGCCTTGTGCAAACTGCGCAACCCCAGCGGCAGGAAGTCATACGCCCCCGCGGTAAGCTGACGGATCAGCCCCGCACGGAGCATGAGTTGATGGCTCGCGATCTGCGCGTCCGCCGGGGTTTCTTTTTGGGTCGGGATGAGGGATTGGGTCCAACGCATTATTGTCCTTGGTCAATTGTCCGTAGGTTCGGCTCTGCCGAACGTGCCGGCGTCCACGCAGACTATGTAGGGTGGGCGTACTCGCCCACCGGTCATCTTTTGCCCAAGCGCGAAACGGTGGGCGAGTACGCCCACCCTACATGCTCATTTCCGGCATGTGCAGGGTCCGCACCGCGTCTCGCGATTAGTGCCGCGATTCCGGCATCGGCGTCAAATTCACCTGGAATGATAGCTGCTCCAACTGCACCGCCAGATCCACGCTGTTCAGCGCGACGCCCCGCGGCACGGTGATCGACACCGGCGCGAAATTCAGCAGCCCGCGTACGCCGGCGGCCACCAGTTGGTCCGCCACGGCCTGCGCGCTGTCGGCGGGCACGGCCACGATCCCCAGCCGCACCGACTGCTTTTGCGCCGTCGCCTCCAGATCGCTGAGCGGCTGAATCGAAAATGGCCCCAGCTTCTTTCCAACCTTCGACGGGTCGTTATCGAAGACCGCGACGAGCCGGAAGCCTTTGGAGCTGAATCCGCGATAGGCCGACAGCGCCCGGCCGAGGTTGCCGGCGCCGACCATCACCACGTTCCAGGTCTTATCGGTCCCAAGGATGTGGCGGACCTGGCCGATGAGGTCGTCGACGCGGTAGCCGATGCCGGGGTGGCCGAACTGGCCAAAGTAAGCCAGGTCCTTTCGCACCTGGGCATCGGTAAGGCCCAGACTCTCGCCCAGCTGCTTGCTGGAGATGGTCCGGCGGTCCTTCTTTTTGAAGCCTTCGAGCTGGCGCAGGTAAAGGCTGAGCCTTCTGACGGCGGGATCGGGAACGGCGTCCGGTCGGGGTTGGTCCATGCGGCGATTCCTTGGTCCTTCGGGATCGAATCGCGGGAAGCCGCCGTCGAGCCCCGGGGCGGATTATTTCATCCTGCCCATGGGCGTCAAGCCCGGCCATTTCCTTGACACGTTTTCGGGCATCTGATAGCGTTCGCCCCCTCCCGCCCATTCCAGGATCGCGGACCGGTGGCGGGCTTTTACGGTGTCCGCACCCCTCGGAGATTCGCACTTGAGCCACCACCGCCAGACCCGCCATCTCCTCCTCATCCTGCTAATCGCCTTCGGGTCCGGCCCAGCCGCGATGGGGCAGTTGACCAAATCCGTCCGCGAATCCGTGGACGCCAAATCCAGCCGCCCGGTGATCGACACGTTCGTCGCCGCACAGATCAAGAATCTGAGCTCCGAGGACGCCAAGATACAGAAGAACGCCCGGGACCTGCTGGCCAACGAGGCGAGCTATCCCACTGTCTCCTCCGGCTTCCTCGACGAATATGCCGACTCGCTGAACGCGGCCGTCCTGCCGCTCGCCAATAGTCCGGACTTTCACGTCCGGCTTAGTGCGGCGATAGCCGTCGCGCGGGTCGCCGCCAAAGCGGGCAACACCCGCCTCTCCGGGGCGACCATCGCATTCACCAAAGACAAGAACCCCGCGGTCGCCCTGTGGGGCCTAAAGGCGGCGAAGTACATCCTCCCCTCGATGATCCTGGGCCTGCAAGCCCCCGGCCCCATGGGCCAGGCGGTGATCGATGCCGCCAAGCTGCATTCCACCGGGGCGGTTGCCGAGGAAGCGTATAACACGCTGCTGCTTCAAACGGATGCCGGCGGCCTGCGCGGCTTCCAGCCCGCGGTCCTCAAGCCTTATCTGCCCATCCCCATCGGGCTGTTCGAGTACCGCGTCAAATTGTACGAAGACTTCGCCCCTCCCCAGCCGCTGGCGGACACGCTCGCCTGCAAGTTCTTCGTCAACGTGAATGTGTGGCAGGCGATGACTGTCCCGCAACAGCGCCAGGCGCAACAGTTGATGCTCGACCTGCTGAAAGGCGCTGCGAAGCAAAACGCCGCCGACTCCAAGCCCGAACTGGTCGAAGTCATCCGCCAAACCGCCGGTGCATTCGAGGTCGCGGCGGGGCCGTTGAAGAACGATCCGCTCAAGAAGGCCGCCCACCTTCTTTCGACGATCAATAACGAGACAACCGCAGGCGAAATCGACACCCGCATCACCGCCGTCGAAGACGCGATTAAATCCGCGCCCTGACGACGGCGACGGTCGGATCACGGCGATAAGCCGCACTCCTCATGCTCCGACTCCTCGTCATCCCCGTCGCACTCCTGGCTTTGCTGGGCGGGATGATGCTCTGGTCCGGCGGCGCGGCCCGGCAGAAAGCCGACTTTAGCTTCATCAACCGCGGCGAGATCGGAACCCTCGACCCCAACCGCATGTCCTGGATGCAGGACATCCGCCTGGGCTATGCCCTCTGGGAAGGCCTCTACGCCCTCGATCCCAAGACGCTGGAAGCCGTCCCGGGCTGTGCCGAGGTAGAGATCAGCCCCGATAAAACCGTCTACACCTTCCACATCCGCCCGACCGCCAAGTGGAGCAACGGCGACAACGTGCTCGCCCAGGATTTTTACTTCGCCTGGCGGCGGATGCTCGAAGAGCCCGGCGACTACACCTACCTCCTTCACTACATGAAAGGCGCGGAAGAATACGAGAAGGCTTTCCCCGATTACGTGAAGGCGCGCACCGCCGCCTACTACCGATGGGACGAAGACAAGAAGGCTGCCAAGAATGCCGGACGTGTTCCACCCCCCGAGCCGAACATCAAGCCGCCTCCCGGCGTTAGAGGCATCGAACTCTCGAACGCGGACCCGCGGATGCTACGGGTGACGCTCGAACATCCCGTCGCGTTCTTCCCCGACATCGTCGCGTTCCCGCCGATGTTCCCCCTCAATGAAAAGTCGATGGAGAAGTTCCTCGACAAGAATACGTTCCAGCGCACGGGCCAGCGGATCTATGACAAGGAATTCACGCGCCCGCCCCAGCTCGTCACCAACGGCGCGTATCTGCTCAAGTCGTGGGAATTCAAACGCCGACTGCGAATCGAAGCCAACCCGTACTACTGGGACCGCGCGAACGTGAAGAGCAAGGTGATCGACCAAGTCGCGGCCGATGACATGCAGTGGGCTTACGAGATGTACCAATCCGGCGGTGTGGATTGGATTTCAGAAATCCCCGGTGAAATCGGCGCTGAACTCAAGGCCAAAGGGGATGGAGCGCGAGCAGAGAATCCCGCCCGCCGGGCAAAGGGCCTGCCGCTGTTGGATGAACGCCGCGACCTGCATATCTACACAAGCTTCGGCACTTATTTCTATTCGTTCAATTGTCAGCCGACGCTCAGCAACGGTGCGAAAAATCCCTTCGCCGACGTGAAAGTACGCCGCGCCCTCTCGATGGCATTGGACAAGCAGGAGATCGTTGACACGATCACGCGGATGGGCGAGCCGCCGGCGACCACTTACATTCCCGTCGGCGCGTTCCCGCGCTATCATTCGCCCGAAGGTTTTGCCAGGGACGTGGAGAAGGCGCGCACGCTCATGGCCGAGGCGGGATACCCCGAGGGCCGCGGGTTTCCGAACGTCTCGCTCCTGTTCAACAACGAAGGCCAGCACGGCCCCATCGCCGAGAACGTGCACCGTCAGTGGCAGGACAAGCTGGGGATCGACATCCGGCTGGAAGGCATCGAAATTAAAATGTTCCGCGACCGCCTGCACAGCAAGGACTACGCAGTCGCCCGCGCCAGTTGGTATGGCGACTACAACGACCCCTCCACCTTCACCGACAAGTACCGCCCCGGCGGCGGCAACAACGACTCCGGTTGGGACAACCAACAATACGCCGACCTTTGCGACAAAGCCGATCTCGAGCCCGATGCCGACAAGCGCCTGCGATATTTCGAGCAGGCGGAGAAAATCCTGCTCGACGAAGCGCCGATCCTCCCGATCTACGCGTACGTGAACAGCTACATGTTCCGCGACAACGTCACCGGCCTGCCGCTCAACCCGCGGGCGATGGTGATGTTCAAGTCCATCGAGGTGAAGCGCTAATGGGACGCTTCATCGCAACCCGCCTGCTTCAGTTTCCACTGATCCTGGCAATCATCTACCTGACCACGTTCTTCCTCGTCTGGATCGCGCCGGGCGACCCCTTCACCCGCACCGACAAGAAGGTCAACGAGGCGGTGATTAAAGCGACCAAGGAGCGCCTCCATGCCCAGAGTTGGTATCAGTTTCTGGGGCATTATCCCGTGATGATGCTCAAGGGCGACCTGGGTCCGAGCCTCACGTACGAAGAATGGTCCGTCACAAAAATCGTCGGCGACGCGCTGCCGGTCTCGGTGACCCTGGGCGTCTTCGCGATGACGGTCGCGGTGATCGTGGGGGTAGGTATCGGCGCGCTGGCCGCGGTCCGGCGGGGGGGGCCGTTCGACTGGTTCAGCCTGTCGGTCGCGCTGGTCGGCATCAGCCTGCCGAGCTTCGTTTCCGCATCGGTGCTCTTCGCGATCTTCTGTTCGCAATTTAAAATTTTTCCGATCGGCACATGGGGCTCGCCGCGGGATCTGGTGTTGCCGGGGCTGGCGCTTTCTCTGGCGCCGATGGCATACATCGCCCGACTGACGCGGGTGGCGATGATCGATGTGCTCAGCAGCGACTTCATCCGCACCGCCCGCGCCAAGGGCTTGTCGCGTTCGCTGATCATCTGGAAACACGCGCTGAAAAATGCGTTTCTGCCGGTGCTGAGTTACCTCGGCCCCGCCGCCGCGGCTACCCTGACCGGCTCCTTCGTCGTCGAAAAAGTCTTCAACATCCCCGGCCTGGGCCAGCATTTCGTCAACAGTGTGTTAAACCGCGACCAGACGCTGATCCTGGGCACCGTGATGATTTATTCGGTGTTCCTGCTGGCGCTCAACCTGTTGGTGGATGTGGCATATGCGTTCATCGACCCGAGAATCGACGTGACGGCGAAAGCGTGACGAGTGATAAGTGAAACGTGACACATGCGTCTACTCTCGTCACGTTTCACTCATCACTCGTCATCCGCGACGATAGCAGACCCATGTCCACAATGACGAGCCCCATCCTCCGCCCCGCGAATCCCGCAAGTGAGCGGTCGTCGCGCCGCCTCTCCCGTCGACTTCATGCCAGCGGGCGCATGCTCATTGGCGGGGGGGTCCTGGCGTTGATCGTCCTCACGTGCCTGCTCACGCTCCCACTCACACTCGATGCGCCCGGCCAGGACCACAAGCACCCGGCAGGGCCGCTCTACTTCGACCGGCAGACGCCGTACCTTTCGCGGGTGGGGCCGCATTTCGACCGCGCCCAGTACGAGCGCGCGAGCGGCCTTCCACAGGACCCCGTCGACTCGTCGCTGGCCGGCCGAATATCCCTCTGGTTCGGCACCGACACCCATGGCCGCAGTTTGCTGGGGCGATGCCTGCTCGGCGGGGTGATCAGCCTGACCATCGGCATCGCCGCCGCGGCGATCTCGGTCGTGCTCGGCGTGGCCGTCGGCCTCCTCGCCGGCTATCGCGGCGGATGGATCGACTCACTCCTCATGCGCTCGGTCGACATTCTCTACGGCCTTCCCTACATCCTGCTGGTCGTTCTCTTCAAGATCGCACTCGAACCCAGGCTCGGAAAAATCGGCCTCGGGCCGAGGGCCGCCAACCTCGTCGTGCTCTTCCTCGCGATCGGCCTCGTCAGTTGGCTGACGATGGCCCGCGTCATCCGCGGCCAGGTGCTCAGCCTCCGCTCGCTTCCGTTCATCGAAGCCTGCCGGGCCGCGGGATTGGGTGAATGGCGAATCTTCACGCGCCATTTGCTCCCCAACCTCATCGGCCCCATCAGCGTCTATGCCACCCTCACGGTGCCGCAGGCCATCTTGCAGGAGTCGTTCCTCAGCTTCCTTGGCATCGGCGTACAGCCACCCATCCCGACCTGGGGCCTGCTGGCCAGCGAAGGCCTGATCCCGGGCCTAAACTCGATCCACCACTACTGGTACATGCTGATCGCCCCGTGCGCCCTCTTGAGCGTGACGCTCCTAAGCCTAAACTTCCTGGGCGACGGCCTCCGCGACGTCTTCGACCCCAAACGCGAGGCGGCGAAGATCTAGCCGTACCCGCCCGAGAGGCGACATTCGCTGATTTTCGTTTACAATCCCGGCGACATGATCCGACTCCTTACTCCCACGTTCATCGGCATGCTTCTCGCGATTTCGCTCGCCGGCGGGTGTGATCGCAAGAAGGATGACGCCAAAACTTCGAGCCCTTCAACCGCGTCGACTTCCGCCTCGCCCGAGGCGCCGGTCCGGTCGACTACGATCAAGGTGGGCGTTCCCTACGTCACCCGCGACCAATACAAACCCGTCGTCGGCAAGTATGGCGGACAGCTCGTGCGCGACATTCCCGGAGAACCCAAGAGCTTCAACCCGATCACCGCCGGTGAAACCAGCACGACCGATTTCACCCAGCGGATCTTTCAGGGCCTGACGGACGAAGACCCGTGGACCGGCGAAACGATTCCCGCGCTGGCCGAGAAATGGGAGAACAGCGACGACGGGCTCGTCTGGACGTTTCATCTCCGCAAGGGCGTCCAGTTCAATGACGGGACTCCTTTTACCGCCGACGACGTCGTCTTTACCTGGAACGACCTGGTCTATGATCTGTCGCGCCCGGCGGGTCAGGATCCGCGATGGCCTTGCTCGATGCGCGACGCCACGACTTTCGAAGGAAAGATCGTGAAGGTGGAAGCAGTCGACCCGTACACGGTGCGCTTCACGCTACCGCAAAAAATAGCCATCTTCGACCAACTGGTCGGCAGCCCCAACATTTGCAGCAAGGCGAAATACGCCCCGCAGGTGGCGGACGGCTCCTTCGGCAGTGCCATGTCTCCCGACAGCAAGCCGGAAGACATCGTGGGCACCAACGCGTTCATGCTCGGCGAATACCGTCGGGGCGAGCGTGTCACGCTCAAGCGCAATCCGCACTACTGGAAGAAGGACGCCGCCGGCAATCAGTTGCCGTACCTCGATCGACTGGTTTTCCTCCTGGTCCGCGACGTCAACGTCATGTTTCTGAATTTCCAGCAGAAGGTCACCGACGCCTTCGCGCTGCGCCACGGCAAGGACGTGCGGGAGCTTCTGCCCGCGCAAAACGCCGACAATTTCACCCTCTATCAACTCGGCCCGGCGGGCGGCGCGGAATTCGTCTGCTTCAATTTGAATTCCGACGCGGCCAAGGCGGGCAAACTTGCCGAGTACAAGGTCAAGTGGTTCCGTGACCCCCGATTCCGCAGGGCGGTCGCCTATGCCATCGACCGCAGCGCCCTGGTGCGAAACGTGCTAAGCAACCTCGGCTATCCGCTGGCCGCGCATTACACGCTGAACCCCGGCTTCTTCCAGTACCCCGAATACCAGCCCTATCCGTATGACCCTGCTAAAGCCAAGGCCTTATTGGCCGAGATGGGCCTTAAGGTGCGCGACGGAAGCGGCATCCTCAGCGACGAACAGGGCAACAAGGTCTCCTTCACCCTCAACACAAACTCCGAGAACAACCAGCGCATCGAAATGGCGACCTTCATCTCCACCGACCTGCGGAAGGTCGGCATGGACGTTAACACGCTCCCTCTGACCTTCAACCTTCTGGTGCAGAAGGTGGACGTCTCGTTCGATTGGGAATGCATCGTCTTTGGTCTGACCGGCAGCCGCGACCCACATTGGGGTGCCAATATCTGGAAGAGCAGCGCGCGGCTGCACATGTGGTGGCCCTTCCAAAAGACACCGAGCTACGACTGGGAAAAGCGTGAAGACGATATCTTCAATACCGCCATTTCGGAAATGGACAAAGGCAAGCGCAAGCAGTTGTACGGCGAATGGGTCGGCATCCTCTACCGCGAACAGCCGTTCATCTATACGACGACAACTGAGCGCGTGGTGGCGATCCGCCGCAAGTTCGGCAACCTATTCCCCTCGCCCTCGCCGCTCCGCACCGCGGCGTTTCATAACGAGGACGAGATTTTCATCCTGGACGCGGCGAAATGACCGCCTACCTCATTCGGCGGCTGCTCTTTGGCGCGGCCCTCATTTTTCTTTCGACGATCGTCTCGTTCACGATCATCAGGGCCTCCCCGGGAATGATGGTCGTAACGGACGATCCAACCGTCAGCCAGCAGTACATTGAGCAGCGCCGCCATCTCTACGGCCAGGACCAGCCCGGATGGAAGCAATACTGCAACTGGCTGGGAGTCACCCGTTTATTTAGTTCCAAAGCCGATCCCGGGATCTTTCAGCGAAGCCTGGGGCGTAGCTCCAAGTACGATCAACCTGTGTCGACCATACTGCCGGCGCGGATCAATGCGACGCTGATCCTGAACGTCGTGACGCTGCTGTTTACGTGGATGCTCGCCATCCCCTTGGGCACTTATGCCGCCGCCCGGCAATACCGGCTGCCTGACAAGATTGCGACGATTTTCAGTTTCATTGGGATGAGCCTGCCCGGCTTCTTTCTTGCGCTTCTGCTGCTCTGGCTGTTCGCCAGCAGGGTGCAGTGGCTTCCGCCCGGCGGGCTACGCGACCCGCTGAACCATGATCAAATGTCCGTCGTCAATCAATCACTCGATTACCTGCGGCACTTAATCATCCCGGTCGTCGTCCTGACATTCGGCGCGCTGGCCGGCCTGCAGCGCATCGCCCGCGCCAACATGGTCGAGACGCTCGGCCAGCAATTCATCACCACCGCGCGGGCCAAGGGACTTTCCGAAATGTCCGTCATATTCAAGCACGCCTTGCGTAATGCGATCAATCCCCTTGTCACATTACTTGGGTTCGAGTTTGCCGCACTTTTTGGCGGGGCGGCACTGCTGGAAAACGTCATCAACTACGACGGGATGGGGAAACTGCTTTTGGATGCCCTCTATAACAAGGACTCTGATCTGATCATGTCGGTGTTCCTGATCGGCAGCGTCATGCTCGTCGTCGGAAACCTGATCGGTGAAATCCTGCTGGCGTGGGTCGACCCGAGGATCAGCCATGCCTGACCCGACGATAGCGGGGCAAACTTCGGCGACCCTAGACCCGACCCATCCGGTCGCGCCGCAGGAGCCGTCCGCCGAGGCGGGCGCGCTGGATTCGCGCCCGCGCTTCGAGGGGCCGTTGCGAATCGCCTGGCGGGGGTTCCGTCGCCATCGGCCGGGATTGGCCGGGCTCGCGATCCTCGTGCTGTTGTACATCGTCGTTGTCTTTGCGGACTTCATCTCGCCATACTCATTCGACTCCGAAGCGCGCGAGTTGCTGTGGGCGCCGCCCAACGTCCACTTCGTGGACGGCAATGGATTTTCGATTCGTCCGTTCGTCCACCCTCTGCGAATTTATACGGACATGGCGACGTTCGCGGAGGTGCGCGACGAGGACCAGTCGCAACGGCTCTACCTCCGCCTCTTCACCCGCGGCGATTCTCATTCGCTGCTGGGTTTCATCCCCAGCACCATTCACCTTTTTGGCGTCGATCCCATCAGCCCCGGCTTGCAGTCGCACGGTTACTTCTCGCGCGTGTATTTGATGGGCGCCGACAACTCCGGACGTGACGTCTTCAGCCGGCTCTGTTACGGGTCGCGCATCTCGATGACGATCGGATTGATCGGCACGTTCTTCGTACTGCTGATCGGGCTCGCGCTGGGCGGGGCGATGGGGTATTTCGGCGGCCGCATCGACGATCTGCTCTACAGCTTCAGCCAGATGGTCTTGCTCCTGCCCGGCTTCTATTTGCTGCTCATGCTGCGCTTCGCATTCCCGTCGAATATGGGGTCGATTAAAGTCTATTTCGCGATCATCCTCATCCTATCCATTGTCGGCTGGCCCAGCTTCGCGATGGTGATCCGCGGCATGGTGCAGTCGATCATGCAGGAGAGCTACGTCCTCGCCGCCCGCGCCGTGGGCTTGGGCCATGCCCGGATCATCGCCCGCCACGTGCTCCCGAACACGACGAGTTATGTCATCGTCACGATGACTCTGAGAATCCCCGCCTACATCCTCGGCGAATCGGCCCTGTCGCTGCTAGGCTTGGGCATCTCCGAGCCCGACCCGTCTTGGGGGAACATGCTCCACAACGCGATGGACATTGTCGAGCTAAATCAGCACCCGTGGGTTCTCTGGCCCGGCGTGTTCATCTTTCTGGCGGTCGTGGCCTTCAATCTCGTGGGGGACGGTCTGCGCGATGCGTTCGACCCGCGCCGACTCAAGACCTGATGTCGAAATCCTTTGGTGCTGCCGCTCGTCAAATCGCTCAATCCGGCCCGATTCCAAGACTTTTGAACGCCTCGGCGGGTGACTTGTACGACCCCAGGCACGCGGCAATTTGATCGATGGCGGCGCGGAGATCTTCGCGCGTCTCGGGTGGTTCCTGTTTCAATGTTTCTTCG
>JAQGHH010000126.1 GCA_028288945.1 Phycisphaerales bacterium | reverse complement strand
GTGTGGGCGTAGGGCCCGCTTCAGCGGACGTGGGTGCGCGGGTCACACCGAAAACGTCCGCTGAAGCGAACCCTACGAGGACGAAGCGGCCGGTCCGGCGTAACAGACGGGAAACGCTCGCAAAATCTGCATGCAACGGACAACGGACAACTGACCACGGACAACTAACGAAGTCGCGTATCGCTGTTGCTGATCCCGCGGAGGGCCAGGTTCAGGGCATCGACGTTGCTCGCGAGGCGCTTGGCTTCGGCGACGTCGATGATCTGTTTCTGGAACAGCTCCGTCAGGTGCTGGTCGAAGCTCTGGCTCCCAGATTCGCGGTTGCCTACGCAGGCTTTTAGCTTCTCGAATTCGCCGTCGAGGATGTATTTGCGGACCAGCGGGGTGGCCATCATGATCTCGACGACCGGGATGCGGCCCTTGCCGTCGCGCTTCTTGGCGAGGCGTTGGGTGAGCACCGCGACGAGGTTCAGGCCCAGCTGCGTCTGCTGGAGTTCCTTTTGATCGGAGTGGAACAGCGACACCATACGCTCAACGGTCATCGGGGCGTTGGTGGCGTGGACGGTGGTGAAGACCAGGTGGCCCGTGTCGGCGGCGCGGAGGGCGGTGGTCAACGAGAAGCTGTCGCGAATTTCGCCGATGAGGATCGTGTCGGGGTCCTGGCGCATCATGGCGCGGAGGGCGTACTCGTAGCTTTCGGAGTCGCTGCCGACCTCGACCTGGCTGACGAGGCTCTTGGCGTTTTCGTGCTGATATTCGACGGGGTCTTCCACCGTGATAATCCGCTCGTTACGGGTGCGATTGATCTTGCCGATGATCGCGGCGAGCGTGGTCGATTTGCCCGAACCCGTCGTGCCCGAGACGATGATGATGCCGCGGTGGTGGTCGGAAAGACCTTCGACCTGCGGCGGCAGGCTCAGGTCCGCAAAGTTGGGGATCTTCGCCACGATACGGCGCATCACGATCGCGTAGCGCTCGCGGCTATGGAAGATGTTCACGCGAAAACGCGCGCTCTTGTCGGGCATCGGAAAGGCGATGTCGACAGAACCCTTGTGCTCGAGAAGGTCGCGTTTTTCCTGTGGCTCCGCCTGCGCGGCCATGATCGTGTCGACATACTCCTTCATCAATTCATCGGGCGGCGGGGGGCAGTCGAGGAACCGGGCGCGCCCGTCCACGCGGATCATCGGGGTGGAACCCGCCTGCAGATGCACGTCGGAGCCGTTGATCTTGATGCAGGTGCGCAGGTAGTCGAGCAGCGTGAGCCGGCGCTCCTCGATGTGAATTTGCGGCTGGGGGGCATCACGGTCAATGTCGGCGTTCTCGACGGCCTGGCCGATCTTCGATTCAATGGTCATGAGGCGGGTCCTCGTGCGGGTCCTCGGGTGTGGAACAACGGCAAAGGATTATCGCACGAAGGATGAGTTTGGCAACGGAAATAGGAAGTGCCCGGTGACATGGGTTGTGATATAGTCCCGGCTGGCGGATGGTTAGTTCGGATTGTCCTCACAACGGGCCTAAGTTCTTTTGCGGACTGGACAGCGCGAACAATGCCCCGAGCGGTCACCCGTTTCTGCCGCGAATGGCGGGTCCCGCCCGCCGGATCTTTTGCCCCGACAACGTCTTAGCGTGGAGCCCTTCATGCCGATGTACGCCTATGAAGCGATGAACTCCTCCGGCCAGGAGGTCAAGGACGAGGTGGAAGCCTCCACCAAGGAAGACGCGATCAAGCAGATCCGTGGCCGCGGGTACTTCCCGACCACTATCCGCGAAAAGGCCGCGAAGAAGAAAGTCGCCAAAAAGAGCGTCGGCGGCTCGGGCGCGCCCACCCGCAAGATGCCCATCTCCATCGGCGGCGTCCCGCGCAAGCAGCTTGTGAATTTCACCCGCCAGCTTTCCACCCTCCAGGACGCCGGCCTCCCCATCCTTCGCTCGCTGCAGATCCTCGAGCAGCAGCAGAAGCCGGGGCTCCTCAAGGCGATCGTCGGCGGCGTGGGCGACGAAGTCGAAGCCGGCGGCACCTTGTCCGACGCGATGGCCAAGTACCCCAAGGCCTTCGACAAGCTATACGTCAACATGATTAACGCCGGCGAGGCGGGCGGCGTGCTCGACCTGATCCTCTCCCGTCTGGCCGACTTCATGGAGAAGGCCGCCAAGCTTAAAAAGAAGGTCATCGGCGCGATGATCTACCCGGCGGTCGTCATCAGCATCGCCGTGGGCGTGGTGACGATGATCATGATCTTCGTGATCCCCAAGTTCGAGCAGATCTTCGTCGATTTCCACCTCGACCTGCCCGCCCCCACGCAGATGCTTTTGGCCATGAGCCGGTGGTTCGCCACCCAATACGGGTGGGCATACGTGCTGTTCTCCCCGGTCGCTTTCACGCTGATCTGGAGATTGATCCGTCTGGGCGACGGCGGGCGCTATGCGACCGACGTCATTAAACTAAAAATCCCGATCCTGGGGATGATCCTGTCCAAAACCGCGGTCGCACGATTCACCCGCACGCTCGGAACGCTCATCAGTGCCGGCGTGCCGATTCTCGACGCGATCCTCATCACCAAGGAGACTTCGGGTAACGAGGTGTTCTCCCGCGCCCTGGTGAAGGTCCATGACGCGATCCGCGAGGGTGAGTCGATGGCCGACCCGCTCCGCGCGACGAAAGTCTGCGACGCGATCGTGGTGAACATGATCGACGTGGGCGAAGAGACGGGTGATCTGGACAAGATGCTGATGAAGGTCGCCGACAACTACGACTCGGACGTGGACGTGCTGGTCGGCTCGCTGATCAGCATCCTGGAGCCGGTGATGGTGGTGGTCCTGGGCGTGATCGTCGGGTTCATCGTCGTCGCGCT
>JAQGHH010000105.1 GCA_028288945.1 Phycisphaerales bacterium | reverse complement strand
ACCTTCGTGTGATCCGGGCGGTGCAGGCGGTGGTGGATACGGGGACGGTGTTGGCGGTTTATCTGTTGGCCGGGCTGGTGATGGAGGGGGGAAGTCGCGGCGGGGTTGCGGGGGCGCGTAGCCGCGGCCCGGAGGCACGGGCGGGCGGTGAGGCGGGCTGGCGCGGCGCGGGAGTGGGGCCGCTGGTGGCGGCGGGGCTTGTGGCGGTGAATCCCTACCTCATCTTTTTCAGCGGGCTGGTGCTTTCGGAGACTTTGTTTATTGCTCTGTTGGCTTGGGGGATGGTATGGCTGCTGCTGGGGAACGGGTCGGAGAATCGACAGCCGCGAACGGTTGTGTGGCTGCTGGGGGGATTGATTTTGGCGCTGGGAGTGTTGGTGAGGCCGTCGGCGGCGGGGATTCCGGTTTTGCTCGGGATCGCTGGGGCGTTTGTGAACCGGCGGCGGGGGGGAGCGTACCAAGGGGCTGTGGTGGCCCGGCTGAGGTGGCCGCTGCCGGTGGGGACGACCATGCTGCTGCTGGTGCTTCTGGTGCTGGCGCCGTGGGTGGCGCGGAACTATCGCGTGTTGCACGAGTGGGTTTTGACGGACACCAACGCGGGGGTCACGCTCTACGACGGGTACAACCCTGACGCGACGGGGGCGAGCGATCAGCGGTTCGTGAAACGGATGCCGCAATTGAGGTCGATGGGGGAGGTGGGGCGGTCGCAATATTTGCAGATTCTGGCGAAGCAGTGGGCGCGGGAGCACACGGACCGGATTCCCGGGTTGGCGTGGGAGAAGGTGAAGCGGACGTGGTCGCCGATGCCTTTGAGCGAGCAGTTCGGGAAGCCGCTTTACCGATGGGCAGGGGCGGCGTATTCGGTGCCGCTGGATCTGCTGGTTGTATGGGCTGTGTGGCGCGGGAATCTGAAGCGGTCGGCAAAACTGTTTCTGCTGCTGCCGGCGATATATCTTACGGCCGTACACGGGCTGACGGTGGGGTCGCTGCGTTATCGGCTCCCCGCGGAGCCGCCGATGGCTGTAGTGGGGGCGAGTGTGTTTGCCGCGACCGTCGGGAGATGGAAGCGGGCTGTGGCAAGTGCTGAGTTCTGAGTGCTGGGTGCTGAGTAAAGGAAAGACAGTGGGTAGTAGCACAAATGTAGAGTGCGGAGGCTAAGGGCTTGCTGACGAGACTCAGCACCCAGCACTCGGCACTCAGCACTTTTTCCCGCAGGAACAATTGTCCAGATACTGCGTTAGCGCCGACCAACTCTTCAGCCGCTCATGGCGGGCAGGGCACCCGTTTAATCCGCGTTGCGGGCGCGCGCGGCGGGTGGCGATGCTGTTGCTGCTGCTGGGGCTGGGGTTGATCATCCTGGCGTATTCGTACATCACCGACGCGCGGCGCGTGCGGGGGATGGCGGAGAAATATCTGTCGCAGGTCATGGGGGGGAAAGTGCTCGTCGGCGGGGCGACGCTTTCGGTCTTTGAGGGTCTCAAGCTCGATGATGTGAGGGTGTACGTTGACGACGGCGGCAAGCCCGACTCACTGATCTTCTCGGCCAAGACATTCATCTTGAAATATGACCCGGGCAAGATCATCGCCGGGCAGCTCGAGGCCGAACAGATCATCGCGCAAAAGCCGTACGTCTTTCTGACGGAAGACCCGGCCACGGGGGAATGGAACTTCAATCGGCTCGGGCACGGGCAGGCGAAATGGTCGCGACCGACGCCCGAGCCGCAGCAGATGAAGGTGCCTCCTTTGCCCGAAGTGCTGCTGCGCAACGCACGGGTGGAGATCAGCGAGATCCGCGACGGCCGCAAATCGGTGCTGGGTTACAAGGCGATCGACGGGCAGCTTTCGCCCGTGCCGGGCGGGGGGAAGTACGCGTTCGAGCTGCAGACCCGCGGCGTCGAAGGGGCGGGGCCCTGGGCGAGCGGGGTCGTGGCCCTTGCCGACGGGGACATTACCGCGGAACTGCACAACTTTGATTTTGACCGTGACGTGCGGTCGATGCTGCCGATCGTGCTGCGCGACTGGTGGGAGCGGCACGGGCTTGCCGGCCGCGTGGACATCCCCGAGTTCCGCTATCACCCCGGACAGTTCGGTCAGAAGGCCCACTTCCGCGTGGAAACCGTTCTCAACGGCGTCACCCTGTCCGTCCCCCACGAAGACTGGATGAGCGCCGACGAAGTGCGAAGGCTGGGCAACGTCCGCCTCGTGGTGAAGGCGATGAAGGGGCTTTTTGAGTTGGCGGGGTTTGGGGGTCGGGGTTCAGGGGATGTGCACGGTGATCGTAGAAATCCCATCGACGCGATCACCGCGATGACCGAATCGAGCCCGATTCAGCTCAAGCAGGGTGCCGGCGTTTTTGTCTTTACGGAGAGCGGAATCGACGTGCGGGACGTGGCCGGGAGGGTGGAGAACAACGCGTTTAAGATCAACGGGCACATGGCCGGGTACGGGCCGGACGCGCCGTTTGACGTGCAGATCAGCTCCCTGGAATCGGAGAACATCGTCATCCCGGCGGCGCCGCGGTATCTGAATTCATTGCCCGGGATCGTGCGGGACATTTACACGATGATCCACCCGGAGGGGCAGATCCGGCTGCTGGCGCGGGTAAGTCGGCCGACCCCCGGGGCGCGGCCGCTGATCGACGGGCAGGTGGACATCATCGAGGGGAAATTCTTTTCGCCGGTGTTCCCGTACCCGATGCGCGACACGAGCGGACGGATCGCCTTCGGCACGGACACGAAGACCGGGTATGACTACGTGCGGATCATCGGCATTCGCGGCAGCGGCCCCGCCGACGGCCCCAACCGCGACAAGTTCATTCAGGTGGACGGGCAGGTCGGCCCGCTGGGGCCGGGAATCAATGACCCGCAAGTGGCGCTGAAGGTGACGGGGAAGGACATCACCTGCGACAGAACACTGCGTGAGGCGTTTCCCGACGTGGTGAAGGAGCCGATGAGAATCCTCGACGCGGACGCCAAGGGCGATCTGCCGGCGTTCCGCGGCGATTTCACTTCGACCGTATTTCATGGGCAGGGGTGGGCCTGGCGGTGGACGTTTGATACGGACCTCAACGTCGCGGACGGCAACGTAAAGCTGGTCGGCTTCCCGTATCCGTTGGAGCACCTGTCCGGGCTTTTGAAGGTCCGTGAGCGACATATTGATATCGTCAACGCGCACACGAAACGCGGGACCACGACGCTGGCGGTGAACGGGCGCGTGGCGTGGGAAGACCCGGACCATCCGGTGGACGGGAGCCCGATGCCTCCGCCGGGCGCGCCAAAGCGTCAGCCGATCGTGCGGACGGACGTAATGGTATCGGTACACGATCTGCCGGTGGACGCGATGCTGCTGGCGGCCATGCCGCCCGCCGAGCGCGACTGGCTGAAGAAGATCGGCGCGACCGGCCGCGTGGACGTGGAGGGGGGCGTCTTCTCCGGGATCGAGCATTCCGGAGCGTTGCTGGGCCCTGAACCGCCGACGCATTTGCCGACGGTGGCGAAGCCGGAGGAAGTGCGCTTTGACCTGGGCATTACGCTGCACGATGGCACCCTCTGGCCGGCGGACGGGACGTTCAGCGTCTCGGACGTTTCCGGGCATTTGCACCTGGTGCAGGATGGTTTGAAGATTCTCGATCTGCACGGCAAGCGGGGGAAGGCGGACCTGAAAACCGAAGGCGCGATCACCTGGGCGGGCGGAGCGCCGGAGGTGGTGCTGAGGGCGCATGCCACCGACCTGGCTATGGACGCGCCGCTCTACGCGATGCTTCCAGCGGACGGCCGCAAGGCGTGGGACGAGGTGCAGCCGCAGGGGACGATCGATGCGGATATGACGTTTCGGTGGAAAGAGGGAGCAGGCGACGCGGGGACGCGGGGACGCGGGGACGCGGGGAAAGAGGGAGGGGCGGATACGGACAAGAAAGCTATTGTGATCGCGGAAGGTCCGTCCGTGCCCGCTGCCGCTCCTCTCTCCGCGTCGCCAAGTCCCCGCGTCCCCGCGTCATTTCCGGATGGCGTCCCCGCAACCCTTCCCACGGGCGTCCCGGCGTCTCTTTCCCCGGAGAATCAGGCTTCCGAATCGCTCGGGCTCATCCCCATGGGATTCACCGCGGTGCTGAAGCCCCGGGGGTTGACCTGCACGATCAAGTCGCTGCCGTATCGGCTGAAACTGACGGGCGGGGCGATTCGGATCAATTCCGGCAGCGTGACGATCGAAGAAGTCGCCGGCCAGCACGGCGCGGGAACAATGACCGTCTCGGGCACGGGATCCACCGGCGAGCGGCCGATCTGGGACTTGCATCTCTCCGGCAAGGACGTGACGGTTGACGACGACCTGCGCGCGGCCCTCCCGTCAGCACTGCTATCAGTCCTCGACTCAATGAAGCTGCGCGGGAACATCGACTTCGAGTTCCCCAAATTCATCTACCGCGGTGACGGCCTGCTCGGCGCGACGCCCACCACGCCGGCGACGAAGCCCGGCGGGGCTGTGAAGGCCGCCGCCGGCACAGCGCCGGCGTCCGCGCCGGCATCGTCCCCGGCCTCCGCGCCGGCCGCCCCGATGGACATCGATCTGGCCAGCGTGATCACCTTCAACGGCTGCTCGCTCGACGCCGGCGTTCCGATGCAGGACGTCAGCGGCAAACTGCGGATGGCCGCGACGGTGCGCGAAGGGAAACTGTCGGCGATGCAGGGGGATCTGGACGTTTCAAAACTTACGATGGCCGGCCACAAGCTCGACGGCTTCAAGGCCGACCTGCTCAAGCCCGCCGACCGCAATGAGTTCTACATCGACAAGATGCGCGCGACGGTGGCCGGGGGGCAGATGGCCGGGCAGATTCATATGACCTACCCCGACGACGGGCCGTCGCGCTACCTGATGTCGCTGGTGCTCCGCAACGCGGACGTGAAGGAGCTGACGGCGGACAAGGATTTCAACGGCCAGCTCACCGCCAGCCTGGCGATGGAAGGCGCGTGGGGGGATGCGTCCATCCGCCGGGGCCGCGGGGACGTGCTCGTCACCGGTAAAGAGCTCTACCGCATCCCGCTCATCATGGGCCTCATGCAGGTGACGAACCTGTCGCTCCCCATCGCCATGCCCTTCAAGACCGGCACGGCCCGCTACAGCGTTGACGGCCAGCGCGTCAACTTCGAGCAGGTGGAACTCAAGAGCGACAACATGGTCATGACCGGCACCGGCCACCTCGACTTCAAGAGCAAGCAGGTCCTCATGAGCTTCGTCACCGATAACCCAGGAGGGTTCAAGGTGCCGTTCCTCAATGACATCCTCCAGGGTGCCCGCAGCGAATTGTTCAAGTTCACGATCAAGGGAACGATCCAGCAACCCAAGGTCGAGGCCAATCCCTTCGGGACCTTCACCACCACGATCGACGAAGTGTTTAAGGCCGATGAGAAGAAGGGGAAGTGAAACGTGGAGCGTGAAACGGGAACACGCGAAACGTGAGAAGATTCCGATTGCCGACGTCTTCTCACGTTTCACGTCTTCACGTTCCACCTGTCGCGTGGTACTCATTCCCCCATGAAATACCGCAGGCTCGGCAGCACCAACCTTAAAGTATCCGTCGTCGGCATCGGCACATGGCAGTTCGGCGGCGAGTGGGGAAAGGACTTCGCGCAGGACGAAGTCGACGCGATTTTTGACCGCTGCAGGCAAGTCGGGATCACCCTAATCGACACCGCCGAGTGTTACGGCGACCATCTTTCCGAACAATTCATCGGCAACGCCATCGCCCGCGACCGCGACCAATGGGTGCTGGCCACCAAGTTCGGCCACCACTTCCACAAGTTCATGGACCGCACGGTGCATTACGAGCCATCCGACGTGCTGAACCAACTTGAAGGATCATTGCGTGCGCTCAAGACCGATTACATCGACTTGTACCAATTCCATTCGGGAGATAACGAGAAGTTCCAGACGCCGGGGTTATGGGAGCTCCTCGATAAACAGGTCAAAGCCGGGAAGGTCCGGCATCTGGGGATCTCCGTCAGCCCAAACGACAACGTGTGGCAGATCGACCGCGCGTCGCAGGTGGGCGCACAGGCGGTGCAGGTGATCTACAACCGCCTGGACCGCAAGCCGGAGCAAGGATTATTGCAATCGTGCAGGAAGCAGGATTTGGGCGTGCTGGCGCGCGTCCCATTGGCCAGCGGGCTGCTCACCGGCAAGTACAAGCCCGGCACAACGTTTCAGGAAGGCGACGTCCGCTCCACACACGACAGGGAAAAGACCGAGTCGCGCCTGCGCGAGGTCCAGCAAATTCAAACGACAGAAGTCCCGCCCGGCGTGAGCATGGCGCAATGGGCGCTGGCGTGGTGCCTGCAGAACGACGCCTTAAGCTGCGTCATCCCCGGCTGCAAGGACGTAAAGCAGGTCGAATCCAACGCCGCCGCGGCGGAGTTGGGGATGGTGAGGGACGATCATCCGTTGGCCGTGTGAGCGATTGCAGGAATTCGGAAGACAAGTGCCGCAAAAACTTCCGCTGCATTGAGCCGCAACACGGGCTTGCCTGGCATGATATGATAACCCGAGCAAGAGCCTTTCATGTTGCGATCGGGTTTCCGGGTTATTCTGGTGGTCTGCTTCGCGGCGATTGTCGCGGTGTATACGCGTGCTCGCGCTGCGGAGCCATCGCCGGCGCCCATTCCGCAAGGCGTTGGGCTTTGGCTTCGGGCGGATGCCATTGGGCCCGACGATCAAAACTCGATTCGCACGCGGGACGGGGGTCGCTACGTCGCACGGTGGGTGGATCGGTCGGGGGCGCCCGGTCCGAGTCGCGACGTCTCGCAGGATGATCCCTCTCGTCAGCCGGTGTTGGTAGCGGATGCAATCAACGGCCATCCCACCGTCCGGTTCTCGCGGACGCGGGTGGACGGGTTGCACAACACTCAAATCAACCTGCTTGATTCGGGGAGTGCGCGGACTGTGTTCGTCGTCGCGCGGTCTTCATCCGGTGCCGGGGGCGGAACGCTCTTCGCCTTCCGGCGGGGGAGCGACGGCCACTCTCCCGTATTCGTTCTCCAGCAGTTCACGGCGGGCGGCGCGTATTACGTCTGGTCGGACGCGGTGAATGATCAGAATGCGACCACGTCATCCGCCATCGATACCATCCGAAAACCATTTCTCGCGGCGTACCGGTCGGAGGGCGCGGGCTCGCAGATCCGTTGCGAGTTGAATGGCGTCACTCAACCCGTCACCGGCGGGAAGGTGTCGGCGGAAACAGGGTTGGACGGGTTTGTCGTCGGCAACCGTGAAGACTCGGGCGCACGCAACGAGCAGGGGTGGGACGGGGACATTGCCGAGGTTCTGGTTTACGGGCGGGCGCTGAGCCCCGCGGAGATCGAGCAGACCAGCCTTTATCTGGCGGAAAAGTACAAGCTGCCGACGGCATATAAGAGTCTTCGGCTGCCGCCGGCAGCCACCGCTCGCGTTGATTTTCGGCGCGATGTCCATCCGATCCTTTCCACGCACTGCTTCGACTGCCACAAAGGCGCGGACGCGAAATCGGGCTATCGGCTTGACGCGCGGGAAGAGATTTTGGGCGAGACCAATGGTGAGCCGCTCGTGCAAAAGGGCGACAGCGCGCACAGCCTGCTTGTGCATCTGGTGAGCGGTGCGGTGGACGGAAAATTCATGCCGCCCAAGGGGAAGGGGGAGGCGCTGACGGCCGAGCATGTGGGGATTTTGCGGGCATGGATCGATCAAGGTTTGCCATGGGACGAAGCGCTGCTGCCGTCGCCGACGGCGAAGGTTGAGCATTGGGCGTTTAAGCCGGTGGTGCGGCCGGCGGTACCGGGGGCGAAGAATGCGGGCTGGGTGCGCACGCCGATCGATTCCTTCATCGCGACGCGACAGGAGGCGCGGGGGATTCGGCCCAGCGGTGAAGCCTCGCGACAGGTGCTCATCCGGCGGCTCACGCTCGATCTCACGGGCCTGCCGCCCACGCCCGCCGAGGTACGCGCCTTCGAGCAGGACGCCTCGCCGGATGCGTACGATAAGCTCGTCGACCGGCTGCTCGCCAGCCCGCGGTACGGCGAGCGGTGGGGGCGCTATTGGCTCGATCTTGCCCGCTGGGCCGACACCGAAGGGTATGAGTCCAACGAGCTGCGCAAATACGCATGGCGGTATCGCGATTACGTGGTCAGGAGCTTTAACGACGACAAGCCGTGGGACCGGTTCGTCAAGGAGCAGATCGCGGGGGATGAACTGCTGCCCTATTCGGACGAGAACCTGATCGCCACCGGCTTCGTGGCCGCGGCACGGTACAGCAGCAATGAAGACGATCTTGCGCTGAAGCGCAACGACGTTTTGATCGACGTGGTCAACGCCACCGGCAGCGCGCTGCTGGGCCTGACTGTGGGATGCGCGCAGTGCCACAACCACAAGTTCGACCCGATCACCCAGCGCGACTATTTCCGGCTGCAGGGCTTTTTCGCCAGCGGCCAACAGCTCAACGTCATGCTGGTCGACCCGGCGATGAAGTCGCAATGGGAGGCGTTGCACGACCAGAAGGCGGAGAAGCCGCAGACGTTTGCGTTCTACTCGCCGCTGAGCCCGACGGCCCTCGAGGTCGAGACGCTCAAGGCGTACAAGGTGCTGCCGTACGATGCGGCAGAGCAGAAGCGGGCGCAGGCGCACCTGCTCGTCCGCGGCGATATTCACCGCCCCGGCCCCGCACTCGCTCCCGGCTGGCCCGCGATTTTCGGGCCGACACCCTCGGTGGCCGGGCCGGCGAGCGCCGGAGATTCCAAACTTCCTCGGACTGTTCTGGCGAACTGGCTGACGGATGTGAAGAACCCACTGGTCGCGCGGGTGTGGGTGAATCGCATATGGCAGTGGCATTTTGGACAGGGGCTGGTGGATACGCCCGGCGATTTTGGCGTGCGGGGCTCGCCGCCCACGCACCCGGAATTGCTCGACTGGCTTGCCGGCGAGTTCCAGCAGAACGGCTGGAGCACGAAAAAACTTCACCGGCTGATCGTGCTCTCCAGCACGTACCGACAGGCATCCCGCTTCGATTCGCAGAGCGCGAAGCTCGACCCTGACAACCAGCTTTGGTGGCGGTGGCAGCCTCACCGACTGGAAGCCGAGGCGATCCGCGATTCGCAGTTGCAAGTGACGGGCGAGTTGGACTCGACGGTGGGCGGACCGCCCATCGCTCACAGCGAGCACGATAAGCAGTTCCGCCGAACGCTCTATCTATTGCAGGACCGCAATGATTTCCCCGACGTGCAGCAATCTTTCGACGGCCCGACATCCACTGAAAGCTGCCCCCGTCGGGCGGTGTCGACCGTGCCGATGCAGGCACTGTATCTGCTGAATCATCCGTTCGTGCTGTCCCGTGCGAAGGCCTTCGCCAGCCGCGTGATGAAAGAGGCGGGCGCCGACCCCGCACCACAGATTGACGCGGCATTCCGCCTGGCGCTGGGCCGGGCGCCCGATGAAAAAGAGCGTGCCGCGGGAATTGCCTTCCTCGGCCAGCCGCCGGCACCTGAGCCGGTCGCGCTGGTTCCCGCCGCCGCCCCCTGGGAAGGCGCACACTGGGTTTGGGACAACCCCGCCGCCCGCACGGCTGACCAGACTTCCGACCCGCGTTACCTGCGCTGCGCCTTTGAACTACCTGCCAACCCGGTGTCGGCCCGGGTATTAGCGAGCGCGGATGACACCTACGTGCTGTACGTCAACGGCCAGCGTATCGGCGAAGGCCGCAACTGGCAAAGACCCGACACGTACGATGTCGCGTCATCGCTCGTGGCCGGGAAGAACGTCATCGCCATCGAAGCCCGCAACGGTGTCGGCCCCGCAGGTGCGATCGCGTGGATGGAAATAGTTCTTCCGGACCGTTCCACGCGGATCATCGCCACGGGCCAGGATTGGAAGCTGTCGCTTATCGCTCCCGAGGATTGGAAAAAGCCCGAGTTCGACGACGCGGCTTGGCCGAAGGCGACGGTGTTAGGCGAGGCGGGCGTCGCACCTTGGGGCCTTTCGCCGGGCACAATCGCGCCGGCACAACCCAAGTCAAACCTCCCGCCGAGGCTTGTGCAGTTCTGCCATGCGATGCTGAATTTGGATGAGTTCTTTTACGTCGAATGAACTGCCGGCGCCTCGAGCCAAGTCGATCATCACAGAGTGCACAGAGGCCACAAAGACCACAGAGAAAGAAAAGAGCCAGCGGAGCGGCCATCCGAATTTCTTCTTTGTGCTCTCTGTGTCCTCCGTGGTTCGATTCTCTTTCTCTGGGCGGCCTGGCGCTAATCGGGAGCCTCGCCTCCCACTACCGTCGGTCATTTCTTCTCAGCCGGATTCGCTTCTCCGAAATCGACGCGTTTCACGTAGACGAGTTTTTTGATGTCCTGGCCGACGGCGCCCTTGTCGCGTTTGAGGAGTGAGAATGTGACGGCCCCGTCGCGGGTTTCGAGGTAGAGGGGCTCGACGATGCCGCCGGTGAGGGTTTGGCCGTTGAGGAGGGTGAGGGTGTATTGGGTTTCGCGGACGGGGTAGGACTTGCCGGTGAATTCCTTAAGGTCGCTGCCGCTCTCTTTGAAATGCCATTCCTTTTCGTCGCGCTCGGAGATGACCCTGGCCTCGAAGGATTGGATGAACTTGTAGGGGACGTCGTGGTATTCCCCCTCGGCTTCCACCCAGACCCGGACGGGCTTGTCGGCGGTGTGGGCGAGTTTGCCGCTGATCTTTTCGCCGTTGCTCAGGGTGATCGTGCCGAAGCGGACGGTTTGGTCCTTCTTGTCGACGAATGGCGAAGCTGGCTGGGAAGCGGGCGCTGCCTTCTCCTTCGACGCGTCTACGGCTTTACCGTGGCCGAGGAGCCAGTCGACGTCGGCATCCGCGGACGGTTTGGTCGCGGGCTTGGTGGCCGGCCCCGCGGTCGCGACCGACGTGAGCAGCAGGAGAAGCAAAAAGTATTTCGGCATCGGGCCTCCTCCTATCATACCGTCATGGCTTTGCCCTCGCTGCTTTCCGCAATCGCATCCGTCCCCGCGGGGGCGTGGGCGGTGGGCGTAAGCGGCGGGGCCGATAGTGTAGCCCTACTCGCGCTGCTCCGGACGCGCGCGGACCTGCGCCTGCACGTTGTTCATCTCGATCACGAAACTCGGGGAGCAGAAAGCACCGGCGACGCGGAGTTCGTGCGCATGCTCGCGACGCGCTGGGGCCTTGCGCAGACGATCGCCCGCCTCAGTACGATCGAGGCGGGAATGGGTGAACTGCCCGCCAACCCATCGGCGCGTTTTCGCGCGGCGCGGGCGGCGCTCTTCCGCATGGTCGTGGCGGAGCAAAGTTTGGCGGGCGTGATTCTGGCCCATCACGCCGACGACCAGGCGGAGACGGTGCTTCACCGATTACTCCGGGCTTCGGGGCCGATGGGGCTGGCGGGGATGGAACCTCAAATCGACCTTGGCGGATTGC
>JAQGHH010000104.1 GCA_028288945.1 Phycisphaerales bacterium | reverse complement strand
TCCGTGTGAAAGACCTGGGCAGCGTCGAGGATTCCTACGAAGAGCCCCGCTCCGTCGGCCGCCTGGACGGCAACCCGTCGGTCCTGCTGACTGTGCAGAAACAGAGCGGCACGAACACCGTCGCCGTCATCAACACGGCCAAGAAGAAGATCGCGCAGCTCCAGGCCGCGTATCAGGAAGAGGGCAAGGCCGACATCCGCTTCGAGATCATCCGCGACAACTCGCGGTTCATCAGCGCCTCGCTCCATGAAGTGCAAAAGCACCTGCTGCTGGGCTCTTTGCTCGTGTCGCTGACCATCCTGCTGTTCCTCCGCGACTGGCGGACGATGCTCATCGCGGCCACCTCCATCCCCGTGTCGCTGGTCTCCACGTTCATGGTGATGAACTGGATGGGCTTCACACTCAACAACATCACGATGCTTAGCCTCGTGCTGGCGGTGGGCATCGTGATCGACGACGCGGTGGTCGTGCACGAAAACATTTTTCGGTGGATGGAGGAGAAGGGGTACAGCGCCTGGGACGCCGCGCTGGGCGCGACGAAGGAAATCGCGCTGGCCGTGCTGGCGACCACGTTTTCACTGGTCGTCATCTTCCTGCCCATCGCGTTCATGAGCGGTAGGGTGGGGCGGTTCTTCTTCAGTTTCGGCGTGACTACCGCGGTCGCAATCCTGATGTCCATGCTCGTGAGCTTCACGCTCACGCCGATGCTCTGCTCGCGCTTCCTCAAGCTATCAGACAAGATGAAGGCGCAAGGCGCATCGCACCACAGCGGCGGCGTCTACGGCACGCTCGTCGAGCGGCCGTACCTCTGGATATTGCGCTGGTCGATGCGGCACCGATGGGTGATCGTCCTGGCCACCATTCTCGTCACGTGCAGCATCGTCCCCCTGGGCAAGATGGTCGGAAAAGACTTCCTCCCCAAGGACGACCAGAGCGAGTACGAGATAGCCATCACCACGCCGGCGGGATGGACCCTCGCGCGGACGGACGCCACGTTCCGCGAGATCGAAGACCAGCTTCGCACCTTGCCTCAGGTGGCGAACGTGATGACCACCATTGGCGACACCACCGGCAAAGTCACCAAGGCCCAGGGGGACGTCACGCAGGGGAGCATCTACGTCCGCCTGGTCGATCTCGAGGAGCGAAAGAAGTTCAATCAAGAGCACGGCGTGGATAAACCGTGGGACCAGTTCACGATGATGGGCGCGGCGCGCAAGCTAATGGCCCATTACCCCGACCTGCGCTCCAGCGTGCAGATCCCCGCGGCCATCTCCACCGGCACCGTCAACGCCGACGTGGAATTCACGCTCGTCGGCCCCGACCTGCGCAAGCTCTCGGAATATTCGTCCAAAATCATCGACAAGCTCCGTGTGGATCATGGTCTGACGGACGTGGATACGACGATGGCCCTTCGTAAGCCCGAACTGCGTGTGGACATCGACCGCGACCGTGCCAGCGACCAGGGAGTCTCGGTCCAGACGATCGCCTCCACGCTGCAAGTCCTGGTCGGCGGAGACATCGTCAGCGACTACAAGGACAACAACCTGGGCGAGCTCTACGACGTATGGCTCCGTGCCCGCGGCATCGACCGCGACAACGCCAGCGCCGTGGCGCGGCTGAAAATCCCTTCGACGAAATCAGGCCTGATCGAGCTGGGGAACGTCGCCCGCCTGCATTTCGACACCGGCCCGGCACAGATCGACCGCTTCGCGCGCCAGCGTAAAATCAGCCTGGTCGCGAACCTCATCACGGGCGACCTCAAGGGCAACACGAACAATGCGATCCAGGAATTCGACAAGGCGTTCCAGGAGCTGAACCCGCCCGCCGACTACCAGCTCATCGCCAGCGGCCGGGCCAAAACGCAGAATGAGTCGAACGCGGCGTTCTTCATCGCGTTGCTCATGTCATTGATCTTCATGTACATGATCCTCGCCGCCCAGTTCGAGAGCTTCATCCACCCGATCACCATCCTGCTGGCGGTGCCACTGACGATCCCGTTCGCGCTGCTGTCGCTTATCGTGCTGGGCCAGGCGCTGAACATCTATTCGATCCTCGGCGTGTTCCTGCTGTTCGGGATCGTGAAAAAGAACGGCATCCTGCAGGTCGATTTCACGAACGTGCTCCGCGCCCGCGCGGAGCAAGATCCGCGCGAAGTGGCCGAACCGTTCCTGACGGCTGACGAAAGGGCGGCCATAGAGAAGGGGTTGACGCGCGGCTCCACGGGCCACGCGGTCACCAACGGCAATGGGGACAACGGGCACGCCGCCGCATCTTTAGTAGACAGCCGCTGGAAAGGCGGCTGGTGGCGCTGGGCCCTGCGCGCCGACCACGACCACCGCGTGCGCCTGTGGGCGATCCTTGAAGCCAACCGCACGCGGTTGCGCCCGATCCTCATGACGACGCTGATGCTCATCGCCGGCATGGTTCCCATCGCGCTGGGCGCCGGCCCCGGCGCGGGTAGCCGGGCGAGCATGGCAAAAGTGATCGTCGGCGGGCAGGCCCTAAGCCTGCTGCTATCGCTGCTGGTGACGCCTGTCGCGTACAGTCTGTTCGACGACCTGACGCTCTGGCGCAAGCGCAGGCGGGCCCGCCGGGCCACGCAAAAGGCGGCGATGATTCCCGCCCACAGTCAACCAGTAGCGCAAGAGACCTATGCCGGCACGACTTCCATGTAGGTTCGGCTCCGCCGAACATGTCCGTGTTCGCCGGAGGACGTTCGGCGCAGCCGAATCTACGGGACACCGGCCACATCAAGATTCCGCCCAGCTTGATTCGCGAAACTATTCGGTCCATGATGCGTATATTATTAGGATGCTAAACAAACCCCCAGCACGGATCGGTGTATGAAGGCACAGTCGCCGGCGGACGCGGCGGGAGGGCAGGCGGGCGAGCGGCCGGCGGATCTGGCGCTGCGGTCGATCGTCCGTGCCTTCGGCCTGCTCGAGCGGGTGATGCAGCCGTACTTCGCGCGGTTCGGGATCACCGGTTCGCAGTGGGGCGTGCTCCGCACGCTTCAGCGGTCCGAAGCCGCGGGCGAGGCCGGACTGCGGCTGACGGACCTGAGCGACCGATTGCTTATCCGCCCGCCCAGTGTCACGGGCGTGGTCGATCGGCTCGAACGGCTCGGGGTCGTCGTGCGTGACTCGGTGCCGGGCGATCTCCGGGCCAAGCGCGTCACCCTTACCCGCAAGGGCCGCGAACTCGTCGCCCGTGTGCTGGCGGCACACGGGCCGCAGGTCGAAACAATTCTGGCCGGGCTAGACGCCGGCGAACAAGCCGACCTGCATCGGTTGCTGGGCAAGCTGACGAACCATTTGGAGGGCCTCCTGAGCAAGCAGGAGGCAAAATAACCAACCATGTACAAACTCATCGCGATCCTTGTCGGTGTCGCCCTTCTCGCGGGCGGGGGGTATGGGTACTGGCGGTATCGCTCCGCGCCGACCTACGCGTTTCGCACTGCGGAGGTGAAGAAGGGGAACCTCGTTCCGACGATCGGTGCGACGGGAACCATCGAACCTGAGGAAGTTGTTGACGTCGGCGCACAGGTCGCCGGCCTGATCACGACCTTCGGCACGGACACCAACGGCAAGATGATCGACTACGGCTCGCCCGTGGACGTCGGCACCGTGCTTGCCCGCATCGACGACACGCTCTACACCGCCGACGCTTCGAGCGCGCAGGCGCTGCTCGAACAGGCCCAGGCTGGCGTCGCCCGTGCGCAGGCGGATTTGGGGCAGATGAAGGCGAAGCTCGAACAGTCCGA